>NZ_JAUBTG010000025.1:66540-84778 GCF_036702395.1 Microcoleus sp. D3_18_C2
GGGACGCCCGTGCCACAGTTAACACAGGCGGGACGCCCGTGCCACAGTTAACACAGGCGGGACGCCCGTGCCACACATAGTTAAAATAGATAAATTTCGAGGATTAGTAAATTGCTTAAGTTTGCTGGATCGGCAGTTCCATGATAAACTCGGTTCCCTTGCAGGGTTCCGACTCGCACCGAAGCGAGCCTCGGTGATTCTCTACTAAGATTTTGTAGACAATAGACAATCCTAAACCGGTACCTTTACCGATTTCCTTGGTGGTGAAAAACTGCTCGAACATTCGCTCTTTTATCTGTGGTGTCATTCCGGTTCCCGTGTCAGCAATCCGCACTCTCACGCGATCGGGGCCAGCTAATTCTGTGCTGATAAAAATTTTTAGCGCAGCATTGGGCTGATTTTGTGCTACCTCGTCCAAAGCATCGATCGCGTTGGTAATTAGATTCATAAATACTTGATTTAGCTGTCCTGAATAACACTCTACAGGAGGCAACTTTCCATATTTTTTAATTACTTGAATGTCGCGACGATCTATTTGAGAATTGAGACGGTTTCGCAAAATTAACACGGTGCTGTCAATGCTGTCGTGCAAGTCGCACATGGTCATGTTAGTGTTATCGGTTCGCGAAAAATTGCCCATAGATTTGACAATTTCGCGAATGCGATTGGAACCCATTTGCATGGAAGACATAACTTTAGGCAAGTCTTCAACTAGAAAATCAAGATCTATCTCTGCGATTTTAGCTGTGATTTCGGGACAGGGATTTGGACAGTATTCTCGATAGAGGCGCAGCAGGTGTAGCAAATCTTGAGTATAAATTTCCGCATGGCTCAAGTTGCCGTAAATAAAACTAACTGGGTTATTAATTTCGTGGACGATACTAGCCATTAGCGCCCCCAGCGAAGACATTTTTTCGCTGTGGAGGAGTTGAGCTTGAGTTTGTTTTAGTTCGCAAAGTGCGCGATCGAGCTGGGCTGCTTGAGCTTCCGCTTTCGAGGTAGCAGCACAACTTTCTTGATAAAGTTCTACCTGTTTAAGGTCGATTTCAAATTGTTCGATTTCGCTTTCTTGCTGGTATTGACTCACTACGGCATCGAAAGCTTCTAGCAAGTCGCCGCCCGCTGCTTCGACAATGTACAGCAGGTGGGGATTTTCCAGCCTGAGTTCGGCATCAGGAACTTGCACCAAGGCTTTTATTCGATCGATATATGCGCGTACTTGTTTGTCTAAATACAGTGGTGGCTCAAAATACATGGCCTTGACGGTGGCTGAAGGGGGACTCAATAAGTTGAGGCTGCTGCTAGTATTAATTAAGTCGCGGTGGGATTTTTCCATAAGCTCGATCGCCTCTAACAAATTCCCCCGCAGCTTGGCTCTTTCTACGCCATTCTGAGAGCCAACTAACCTCATGCAAAAAAAAGCCGTTCGTTGGGAAAGCATTCGCTGGCGGCCGCTGATGTTAATTACCGCAGCACTAATTTTTCTGGCTGTCGTAATTTCTTCCAGATTAAAGTAGTTGCTCAGTGCTGCCATTGGTAATACCCCCGACTCCACTAAATGTCTGTAGCTCCTGCTGACACAAGATTTAAGAGCCATAAAAAAAATTGTATAATACACTAATCAATATATTCTGTATTTCCTAATAAAGTAGTATACTAAAACACAATTATTTTCCATTTGTGGCTTATCACAATTTTTATGATTCGGCTTCTTGCACAGTTTTTCTTAATTATTCAAAAATTCACAAGTCAACTTCGCCATAATTGGAGCTTGAGTTTGCGGCAACCCGTGAGTGGCATTGGGAATAATTGCTAACTCTGCCCCCGGTATCTTGTTAGCCTAGGTTTCACAGTGCCATAGAGGAATTGTTTCGTCACTATCTGCTGCGATAACTAAGGTAGGAATTTGCAATTTGTGAATTTCTTTTTCTACTGTATCAACTGCATCTTCTGGCTGCATCCGACTCATTAACAATGACCTTGCTACTGGTTGAGATATCAACTCCCTGCGCCACCCCGAAATTTGCTGCAATTTCTCACTTTTTCCCGCTAAACTCGCAAAAGGTTTTGCCAACTGCAATGCCCAATCAACAACTGGAGTTTCCCACAATAGCGGCCGCAAAGCATCGTATTCACCGCAAAAACTGTCGTCCCGAATTCCGGCTGGTGCTGCTAACACTAAACTGCTCACAGAATTAGGATATTTGAGGGAATATGCAGATGCTACCCAACCGCCAAAAGAATGTCCGATGATGCAGCAAGGTTCGATATTTAGTTGTTCTACAACTTGCCGCACAAAAGCAACTTCTACAGCTACGTCGTAGCGGATTTCTGGTTTGCTGGATTCTCCAAAACCCAACATATCTAAACTAATGCACCGAAACTGAGATTGCAGTAACTCAATTAATGGCAGCCAGCAAGTCTTTTCTCCTAAGACACTCTGCAGCATCAATAAGAGTCTGCCGCACCCGATGTCGAGGTAGGTGGCTGTTTGGCTGCTGCTATTGACAAATGTACTTAATGTGTGCGCTTGTTCTACAGGTGCTTGAGACTGCATGGCGATCGACTCCCGATCGGTCAGGAATCTTTGTAAAGGATTGTAACAAAAAAGCAGTCCAAAGGTTAAACTTCATTACGGAGTACACAGTTAGAAATAGACCATGATATTGTCTATGATTATTAGAAAATACTACAAACCCAAAGCAGGAGAACACTTTGAACTCTACTTTAAGACAGTACCCGGCTTGCTCTCTTCGCGAAGATGTCAGTGAGTACGTAGCACACCTACAGCTTCACATGACTTTACAAGCTCGCAACTTGCTCCCTACCATTACCACCGCTAAGGATAGTCGCGAACAACTGTTGCAGCAGACTCAGGCTCATTTTGAGAAACGTGTTTCTCGACAAGCTATTTAAACAAATTTTCGGTTTCCCCAATTTACGATCGCCCGCGGTCGAACTTTCCGACATTTCAGCATCCCAGAAACCCGGTAGCCTCAACAATACCGGGTTTCTTTTCGGCTAATTATGCAGGGGGCCAGGTTTTGGGTAATATGCGTTGGGTATGCTTTAAATTTAATGTCTATGCGAATTCCGATTATTGCATTTTTGACTTTGGCTGGGCTGGCTGGCGGCGAATTGGCAGCCGGGGCGATCGATCCGAGTGCCGCACCGACTGAGGCCCAGTTTAGAGAGGGAACCGCAGAAATTGACAGGCGAGACGCCTGTCCCACAAGAGCACAGAGGGAGGAGGATGAGGTGAGTCTCACATCTGGCACCATTCTCCAGAACGGGCAAGATGCCCGGTCCACAAGAGATGAATTGTTTTGTGGAACAGGCATCTTGCCTGTTCATCAAAAGCTGATTGAAAATGGTGCAGCATCTGTCAAGAACGGTGCAGCATCTGTCCAGAACGGGCAAGATGCCCGTTCCACAAGAGATGAATTGTTTGGTGGCACAGGAATGTTGGCTGAAGTACGCGGGGCGCAGCTATCCCCTAGGGAATCGCCCTCACTCAAGTCCAACCACAATAAAGATTTTACATCTCTGTTAAAAACTCCGGCGACGATCGCGACCAACGCTGAAATCCCCGAAGCAGTAAACAGCAACGCCAGACAGCTAGGCGGTACTCTACAAATCAGTCAAGCGGGCAATGCTGAAGGCGTTTACGTTGCTGAGGTGAAAATTCGCTTTGTCAATTCCAGAGGCGAAGCTGTTGATAGAAAAGGGAATCGAATTGAGGGCAGAATTTCGGAAGATTTTATCCGAGGTGAGCTCAAACTCAAGGCGGGGGATAACTACAGCCGGGAAGTTGTACGATCGGATTTACAGCAGTTGCAGCAATTGGGATTGTTTGAGAAAGTTACGGTTTCGATCGAAGAAGTTGGCACGGATGTTAATGTAATTTACAACGTTCAAGAGCGATCGGCTCGCTCTTTTAGCGTGAGTGCCAGTCTTAGTGATGATGTTGGCGTTGCTGTTCCTCTTTCCTATACCGATCGAACTTTCGGCACCAACCCCCAGCGGCTAGCGGTGGAACTTGAACCCAGCCTCCGAGGTATCCAGTACGATGTCCAGTTTGTCAGCCCTTACGTTGCCGCCGAAGACCGTTTGGGATACAGTGTGAGAGCTTTTGGCGATCGCAGAATATCGGAAATTTTCAACAAAGATATTGATTTGCCCAACGGGAACCGAGTTCGGGAAATTCGGATGGGGGGAAATCTCAGGTTTACCAGACCTTTGGGCGATTGGCAATCGACTTTGGGACTGAATTATACAAACATCAGTACGCGCGATCGCAACTTAAATATCGCCCGTCGCGACGAACTCGGCAATCCTCTCACATTCAGTGGCAGCGGCGTTGACGAGTTATACACTGTTTCTTTTGGTGCGATGCTCGATCGGCGGGACAATCCCTTCAACCCCACCAGCGGCTCGATTCTGAGCCTCAGCACCGAGCAGTCGATACCTCTGGGACGAGGTAACATTGTGAGTAACAGGCTGTTAGCAAATTATATACATTATGTACCAGTAACTTTGCTCGGCATCAGCGAGTCCGAAGCCTTGCCCGAAATGCTGGCTTTTAACTTGCAAGCGGGCACGGTAATCGGGGATTTGCCACCAACGGAAGCTTTTCGCCTCGGCGGTCGCAATTCTGTGCGGGGTTACGATAGCGGGGATATTGGCAGTGGCAGGAGTTATTTTTTAGCTTCGGGTGAATATCGGTTTCCTGTCGGGAGGGATGTTGGCGGCGTGATATTTGCTGATTTTGCGTCGGATTTGGGAACGGGAGATAGTGTACTGGGAAAACCGGCCGTAGTCAGGGACAAACCGGGGACTGGGGCGGGTGTTGGGCTGGGTGTGAGGGTGCGATCGTCCTTTGGATTAATTCGCTTAGATATGGCTGTTAGCGACTCCGGCGACCTCAAACTTATACTCGGTACAAAGCAGCGATTTTAAATTAGTCATCAGTCGCGAGTTAACTGTAGGGGCGGGTTTTACCAACAATATTTGATAACCGCAAACAATCTTGTAAACCCGCCCCCACACCACCGATAACCCAGATTAACCTGATATTCGAGCGAATCCAAAAAATGTAGATTCGGATTTGCCGCCCAAGTGGGGGCGGGTTTATTATATTGTTGGTTTCTGGCATAGATGATTGGTAAAACCCGCCCCTACAGGATGCGTGAAGATACAAGAAGCGATTTCAATCGCCAGTTGCTAAAAAAGGTTTCAGCCTACGGTTTTAAACAGCGGGGTGTCTGCTATGTCTGCTAAAAATTGGGCGAGTTGTCGATCGAATAATTGAGTTTGATTTCTTTCGTCAACCCAACCTCCACAGTTTGTGGTAGTAATTGAAATGGAGTGAAATATAGCACCTCGGTAAGGACACCACAATGTGGGTTCCCTACTGGGTTGTAAGCAATTTACAATTGCTATATTTATGCTCGTAAATGCTTAACGCTTTGGTTTCTTTACATCAACAGTTTTCGGCTTAGCCGCCGGAGTGCGCGGATAAAACTTAAACTTATTGAGCGCAGCACTTGCCGATTTAGCCACACCGCTATCTATATCTCGCAAAGCTTTTTGTAGCAGCGGAATCACTTTTTCCGACTTAATCATTGCTAGTGCTTCCACAGCAGCTTCGCGCACCTCCGGGTGAATATCTTGAGCTAATTTTCCCAAGGTTTCTATTGCTCGCTGACCTTCGGATCTCAGAGCATTAGCAGCAGCCATTTTACCTAAAGCAGACGCTGCAAACTTCCGGGTTTCTTTGTCCTGACTTTGAACACATCCCATCAACTGCGGTAGGGAATAGCTTGGTGCTTGTCTGGTAATTGGAAGCTGTTGTTCGACTTCGGGTTGATGTAAATCAATGGGTTGTGGTTCTGAAAAACCTGTGTAATTTAACTCTTCTTCAACTTCTGTTTGATTTAACTCACTTGACAGTTCCTGCCAAACTTCTTCTTGTGATACACCTTCGGCAAATTCTGTTGAATTTAACTGACTAAACTGCTGCTCCGGGACTTCTTGTTGTACATTACTCTCGTACTGCTCTTGCAAAGACCTGATAGTAGCTTGCATCTGAGCTTCGTGAGCTCTCAACTGCTCGTGAGCCGCTTGCAACTGACTCTCGTATTGCTCTTGCAAAGCCTCCATATTTAACTGCAGCTCAACCTCGCGGTTCTCATATTCCTCGGCAGTTTGCCTCAAGCGAATTTCGTGTTCATTTTGCAAGTTTTGCAAATGTTGCTCCATCTGAGCTTGATAATTTAGATGCAATTCGTCAGCAACTCTGAGTAAGTGATGTTCGTGTTCGGCTTGCAAAGATTGGATATTTTGCTGCATCCTAGCATTGTTAGCGGCTTCTAATTCCTCGCTGATTTGTCGTCGCAGCTCGTACTCGTCTACGCTGGCAAGTGGTTGGACCTGACTCTCGCGTTCGGCCAAAACTTGTTGGAGCTGACTGTCGCGTTCTGCCAAAACTTGTTGGAGCTGATTTTCATATTGAGCCGCAACTTGTTTGAGCTGGTTTTCGTATTGGGTAGTAACTTGTCTGAGTAAATTTTCGTGTTCGATAGTAGCTTTTCTAAGCTGATTTTCCCGTTCTCCTTTCTGAGATTCTACAGCTTGTTGCACCCGAGACATCTGAGCTAATTCTATTTCCTCAGTAATTCTGCGAGTTTGCTGCAAGTATTCTTGCTTTTGCTTCTTTAAGCGCTTTTCCACTAACCAGTAAGCAACTGCTACCCCTGCCAAAAAACCTACGATCGCTCCGATGATACCCACAACTGAGATCCTCCCGACAAAATAGTGATGCTGGACTTTTTACATTTAACCATATAGCCTCCTGTAACCGCCCAGTAGCAACAGCCAGGCTGTCACTGCGAGCCAGTGAAGCGCCACCGCAGGCCAGATAGAACCGCTTTGCAGGTATGCGAGGGAGCACGCAACTCCCAAAATTGCCGCCAGTAGCAAAAATACTGGATTCATAAAGGTCGATCGACCAACCGGGTAAAAAGTCAGCGCGTTCAGCGGGTGGTAAACTACAAAAACCGCCAAACTCGCACATCCCCAAAACCACAGCATTAACCCAGAAGCCTTCTCAAACGGGTGCGGCAGCATTAACACCCGGAACAATAACTCCTCGGTGATGCCCGGACTTAACAAACAGCCAACGAGCACTCCCACAATTGTACGCCGAGAGGTTTGCACGTCTACTTTTAGAAATCCTGACCAAAAACCAATGGAAAGAGCGATCGAAGTGTAAACCAGCGCGAGCATAGCTGCAACCAGCCAATCAGTGACATCGGGAATAGTTGAAAAAGCCAGGGTGACGCGGCGTATCAGGAATCCCGGCAGCACCATCGCGCTAAAATTTAACATAATCAAACCGATCCTTAAAATTTTCAAACAGATGTTAGCAGTAAGTTGAGCCGTTTATTATGCAAAACCAATCATTGCCGCCCGTCAGAGTCCGCGTTTTTGTTTCGGGATTAGTTCAAGGAGTAGGATACCGATATTCAACGAAGAATCAAGCAAAGTATTTCGGCCTGGGCGGCTGGGTAAGAAATCTCCCCGACGGGCGCGTCGAAGCTGTCTTTGAAGGCTCCAAAAAAGCTGTTGAACAAATGATTAGTTGGTGCCGAGGCGGCCCCAGCGGTGCTAGGGTGAGCGAGTTGGTTTTGGAATACGAAGACCCGGAGGGCGATTCCCTTGGCGATAGCTCCGCCGCGCGTACTTTTGAGATCCGGCGATAAAAGAATAAGGAATGAGAATTAAATAACTTCCACTCTTGAAAGTGGGATGGGCGGGACGCCCGTCCAAAAAGGACGGGCGTCCCGCCCATCCCACAATAACAATTAAAATTGTAAGTTATTTAATTCGCGATCCTAAACGGCATAGACTGCGGTTGAAATTGCTACTGTAGAAACGAGTTCTGCCTTGTATAAGGCAGGCTTCGCTCGCGCAGACTAAAGAATGAATCGCATAAAAAGCGCGAATTTGGTATTGCCAATTTACAGCGTATTCCAGGTTTATGAACTACACCCCAGAAACCGGGTTTCTTTACAGTTCTCGTATCATTAGTGATACTGTTTAAGAAACCCGGTTTCTCGCGTTCTACATTTACATGAAATATGCTGTATCAATGATTAGCAAGTTGACTTAAATTAGCAAACAACTGAGCAACTTTGGTCAAATCTTTATCTCCCGGCGCTATTTCTACGCCGCTAGAAAGGTCAACACCGCTGAAGTTATTGCCGATCGCGCTATCAATTGCATTTAAAATATTATCGGGTGTTAAACCGCCCGCCAGCAGCCAAGGACACGGCGGTCTAAACTCTGATAACATCATCCAGTCGATCGTTTTACCAGTACCGCCCAATTGCCCTGGATGGTAAGCATCCAGCAGTAAAGTATCGACACGAACAGCATAAACAGCAGCGGTGGCTAAAGTTTCAGGAGTCTTAACTCTCAGGGCTTTAATAATTTCAATTCCCGGCAAAAACTCCCGCAGTCGATCGCAATATTCCGCTGTTTCATCTCCATGCAACTGCACCCCGCTTAAATTTGACTCTGCCGCTACTTGACAGATATTTTCTATTGTGGTGTTGGCAAAAACGCCGATGCGATCGACATTTTCCGGCAATTGCTCGACAATCAGGCGAATTGTTTCTGGGCTGACATAGCGGGGGGAAGCCGGCACACAGATAAACCCCAAAGCCTGGGCTCCCAAGCGGGCGATCGCAATTCCTTGGTCTAATTTAGTGATTCCGCAAATTTTAACCCGCACTCCGATTCCTCCGTTCCGAATTTGTATCAAAATATAAACGAATTGTTAACTATTAAAACAAATCTTAGTTTAATGCAAACCGCTTTTTATAATCTGGGAAATCAATTTATCTGTGAAATCAGGAAATAAGAACATGATCACCTCATCTTTGCTGTTAGCCGTACAATCTACCGCTCCCTCAACACCGGAGTGGTCGCCACTGGTAGGACTGACAATGATTTTATGCAATTTGCTGGCGATCACGATCGGCTACTACGGCATCTCCAAGCAAAACCGAGGCAAGGGCCCAGCTTTACCCGTGGCACTCCCTGGAATGTTCAAAGGCTTCGGCGTACCAGAATTGCTGGCAACAGCCAGCTTCGGCCACTTGCTCGGAGCCGGAGTAATCTTGGGCTTGGGTAACGCCGGAGTTCTGTAAAAATCAGGGGAAAGGCAAAGGCAAGGGGTGAGAAAAGATATAATAGAAACTCTTTCTTGCTCTCCTTTCCCAGGAAAATTCATGCAGACAGGTTGGCGAATCGGCTCTTTATTTGGCATCCCCCTAGTTATAGATTATTCGTGGTTTATAATTTTAGCCTTAGCAACCCGCGAATACGCCAGCAGTTACCGCCTGTGGGGGCCTGCGCTCTCCTGGAGTGCGGGGTTAGCAATAGCTCTGCTACTGTTTGCTTCCGTGCTCTTGCACGAACTCGGACACAGCTTGGCGGCGATATCGCAAGGCATTAAAGTTAATTCTATTACCTTATTCTTATTTGGCGGAGTAGCTTCGATCGACTCGGAATCCAAAACTCCCGGTCAAGCTTTTCAAGTAGCCATTGCCGGCCCTCTAGTCAGCTTTGCGCTGTTTTTAATCCTCGGTTTGGGTTCTCAAGTTCTTCCCCCGCAAAGTTTGCTAGCAATTGTCACCGAAAGGGTAGCACTAATCAATCTCGTTTTGGGATTATTTAACTTAATTCCCGGTCTGCCTTTGGATGGAGGACAAGTTTTAAAAGCAGCAATTTGGAAAATCACCGGATCTCGATTTGCCGGCGTTCGCTGGGCGGCAAAAACAGGACAAGTTTTAGGTTGGCTGGCTGTTGCTTTGGGTCTGAGTTTATGCTTTTTAGCGCGGGAGTACGGCGGCTTGTGGATTGCACTGATTGGCTGGTTTGGCATTCGCAATGCCACTGCTTATAGCCAAGTTACTTCGCTGCAAGAAGCCCTGCTCAAAATTAAAGCCAGCGATGCGATGAGTCGCGAGTTTCGAGTTGTAGATGCAGATTTGACTCTGCGAGAATTTGCCGATCGATATTTGTTAGAAGTCAATCCGTTTCCATTTTATATTGCTGCGACCAACGGCCGGGATTTGGGCTTAGTGTCGATCGACGATATTCGCTTCACAGAACGCAGTCAATGGCAAATTCAGACTTTGCACAACATTTTGAAACCCCTGGGAAAAACCCCCACAGTCTCCGAAAAAGCCTCCCTTGCAGAAGTAATTAACAGCATGGAAGCCCGTCAACTCCCCCGAATCATCGTCCTCTCGCCGATTGGTTCAGTAGTGGGGACGCTCGATCGGGGCGACGTGGTTAAAGTTTTAGCAAAATACCTCAAACCACAGATTTCAATGGCCGACATCAAGCGCAGCAAAGAAGAAAACAGCTATCCGCAGGGATTGCAATTAAGTGCGATCGCCAAAACTGCACAAGAAAACTAAAAATTTGGCATCAGTAAGGGGCATCAGCGATCGGTTAAGATGTAGCATACTTTGTGACTCAGGGTTGAAACACTAAATTTTATGCCCCAATTCTTTAAGAGAATTTATCATAAATTTGCGGAGGGACTTGGGAAAAATTTAACTTATTTATTCCCCAACGCTGACTTGCAACCTGTTGCTATCATCTGGATTGTCGTGACCGGAACTCTATTGGGAGTGAGGCATTTAGGCGGGTTGCAGCCACTAGAATTAAATGCTTACGACCTCATGGTGCAGTTGGGGCAAGATCGCGGCCCTGACCCCAGGTTGCTGATAGTTGAAATCACCGATCGGGACATTAGTGCTTTAAACAGATGGCCAATTTCCGATCGCGTTTTAGCAAAAGCGATCGGCGAAATAGCGCGTTTGGAACCCACAGCTATTGGTCTCGATATAATTCGTGATATTCCCTACGAACCGGGAAATGCAGAATTAGCCACTCAACTGAAAAACCCCAAAGTCTTTCCCATTACCTTCATCGGCTCCTTAAAGTACGATCGAGTCCAGCCACCTCCCAACATACCAGACAAGCGGGTAGGATTTAACGATTTGTATCTCGATCCAGATGGTATAGTGCGTCGTAATGTGATGTCTATTGGCGATGGTAAAAACACGTTTTATTCATTTCCCTCCAGGCTAGCTTTTGCATATTTTGATAGCAAAAATATAGAATATAAAGCTACAGAAAACAATGAATTCTTAGTAGATAAAACAGTATTTTCAAAGTTGCGATCCAACTCAGGAGGTTATCAAAACATTCCTGCCCAAGGCTATCAAATATTGCTCACTTACCGCTCTCCTAAAAAGATAGCAGAAACCGTGACCATAACTCAAGTTTTGGAGGGCAAAGTAGACCCCAACTTGGTAAAAGATAAAATAGTCTTAATCGGGGTGACAGCCCCAACAGTAAAAGATATTTTTTCTACCCCTTACAGCGCTACTAAAAACGGTAATATCCCGACGCCTGGGGTATTAATTCACGCAACGGCCACCAGCCAAATTCTCAGTGCAGTTTTAGACGGCCAAGGGCTATTTTGGTATTGGGATGAATGGCAAGAAATCCTCTGGATTGTGGTTTGGAGTGCAGTGGGTGGCTGTTTAGCTTGGCGGCTAGAAAAAGCGCTGAATTTGATCGCGATCGCGATCGTAGCTTGCGGCTCATTATTCGGATTCACCTTTTTCCTCTTCCTACAACAGGGGTGGATACCTCTAATTGCTCCAGCCCTTGCCCTTTTAATCACCGCAGGAGTCGCAGTTACCTATAAATACGAGCAGTCGAGACAACAGCAAGGGATTGTGATGAAATTATTAGGACAACAAACTTCACCCGCGATCGCAAATGCCTTGTGGAAAGAGCGCGTCCATCTGCTCGAATCAGGGTTATTGCCCGGTCAAAAAGTTACTGCTACGATCGTCCTCACCGACGTGCAGGGTTTTAGTACAATCTCCGAAAAACTCGCGCCAGAAGTGGTAATGAGTTGGTTAAATGAGTATTTATCAGCAATGGCCCAAGAAGTCCAAGCACATCAAGGCGTGATTAATAAATTTACCGGAGATGGAATGCTGGCAGTATTTGGCGTACCCATTCCCCGCACCACAGCAGAAGAAATTGCAGAAGATGCTCGCCTTGCCGTATCTTCCGCTTTAGCTATAAGTTCGCGCTTGCCAGAAATGAATCAAAATTGGCTCCATCGCGGTTTACCGGCCGTAAAAATGCGAGTAGGCATCTTTACAGGGCCTGTGATGGTGGGTAGTCTGGGAGGCACAACCCGTTTAGAATATGGAGTGATCGGCGACAGCGTAAATATTGCCTCTCGCCTAGAAAGCTGCGAAAAGGAGCGGCACGAGGACACTTGCCGGATATTGATTGCAGAAGAAACCTTTGTGCATTTGGCCGACAAATTTGAGGTAGAATCTTGGGGAGCTTTGCCTTTAAGAGGTAGGGAACAAAAAGTTAATGTCTACCGGGTTTTGGGAAGGAAAAAGAAATAAAAAGAGAGAATCTCTCCCTACAAATTCATGGAGTTAATGTGAAAACAATTACTAAGTTTATCATCAATCTGATATCAGTTGGCTCAATAGTATTGATAGCCACACTTAACATTTCTCAATTGGCAGTTGTGGGACAGCCCCAAATAAACACACCTGACCGCCCACCCAACCCTATACCGGGAGGGCCGCGCTTCATTCCGCCTACTGAAGATATAGATAATTGGCCCCCCACTCAACCGAGACGGCCTGTGCGCGGTGGCTGCGCGAGCATTAGTCAGCTAGGTCTCACAGCCTTAGTGCCTAAAAATAAGATCGGACGGACGGTTTCCGACTATCCAACATTCTTTTTCTACTTGCCTCAAACAGAGGCCGAATCAGCCGAATTTATCCTACAAGATGAAAGCGGCAAGGAGATTTATAAACAGGAGCTCACAATTAGCAATTTATCAGGGGTAATCGGCGTTAGTATCCCCGCCAACCAAAATGTGCCGCCCTTGGAAGTAGGCAAAAGTTACACTTGGAATTTTACAGTGATTTGCGACTCTCTAGACCGATCAGCAGATCAGATAGAAATCGGTACGGTACGGCGAGTTGAACTCAGTGAAGATATCCGCCGTCAATTAGATCAGGCAGATCCGCGCCAGAAAACCGTTATTTATGCTGAAAATGGGATTTGGCAAGATGCCCTCAGCACCCTAGCTGCCGCTCGCCGCGATCAGCCTAATGATACAACGTTCAAGGCTGATTGGGAAAGCTTGCTGGATTCTGTGAAATTGGGCGAAATTGCCAAAGAGCCGATCGTTCAAATTCCGCCACAGCCCTAAGCGGTACTGCATTTAAATTTAACTTTTTTGGCGTCGGATCAACGGCCCGGAAAACTTTTAATAAAAATAACTGTACAAGTTTTTAACTTGTATCAGTAACAGCCAAGATGGCTATTCTACAGCAAATAATTTTTCTTGTGGAACGGCCATCTTGGCTGTTCCCAAAAGGCGGTATACCCACAATAGTTATCCCAGAAAGCTCTTGTGGAACGGCCATCTTGGCTGTTCCCAAAAGGTAGCAGGAAAGCCCACCCCAAATATGCAGGTTAAAAAATGTGAAACACTTGATTACTTGTTAATTCCAAAATATCCTGCCATTCCCGATCCGAAAGTGGCTGCACCTCCAAATCAATTTCAAAACAGCGACAAGCCGCCGCACTCAAAACATCAATTACAGTGGCCATCAAATCATCTCCCCCTTGAGATAGAGGTAATTGCACAGGAATTAATTGCTCCCCAAACACTTGAGAAAACAAACAAACATCCGGCTGCAAACGCATCGAACCGTGCTGCAAAATAGCATCACCCCTGCGTAATTGCGCGCTACCAATTAACTTGCAGCCATCAGCGGTAACTAAATCCGCACCCGTCGCAGTACCAAAACAATTCGGATTGTGAATATAACCCCTTCCAGCTTCCCCATAGTGCAAATCCAAACCCATCGCCCTCCAACCCTCAATCAAAAACTCGCAAATAGTCTGATAAGCTTTCATACGGCTGCTTCCAAACCCCGACGCCACAACTGCATAAGTTAAATCCCCTTGATGCAGCACGGCGCGCCCGCCGCTGGGCCTCCTCACCAAATCCACAGGCATTCCCTCCCAAGACAACTGCTGCCAAAACTCCGGCCATCGGCGCTGGTGGTAGCCCAAGGAAATCGCCGTCGGTTGCCAAGTGTAAAATCGCAGAGTTGGCGGATGTTTGCCCGCTAGATGCTGTTCCAGTAGCCATTGGTCGATCGCCATCTGCACGCTACCAGACGCCGACAACAGTGGAATCAAACGCCATACAGAATTAGCCATCAGCCCCCAGTCCTTAGTTTCTACTCAATAATTCGCAGAATGTTTTAAAATTAGTAACAGTTTTTTGGGCCTGTCTTCTAAGTTGGTGCAAGTTTCACGCCAGCCGGTGCTTTAGAAATAAATAGAAAAAATAATCGCAGAACCATGAGCAACAGTGTAATTGTCATTAACGACGAAAAATTTGAAACAGAAGTCCTGAAAGCAGAGCAACCAGTGCTTGCCTATTTTTGGGCTACTTGGTGCGGGCCTTGCAAACTGATCGCGCCTTCGATAGACTGGGTGGCGGCCAACTACAGCGATCGGCTGAAAGTGGTTAAAATGGAAATTGACCCCAATCCTAATACTGTCAAGCAGTATAAAGTAGAAGGAGTCCCAGCTCTCAGGCTGTTTAAAAATGCCGAAGTAGTGCTTTCCCACGAGGGAGCCATTACTAAACAAACTTTAATCGGTTTGCTGGACGCTCACTTATAAAGTTTGGAAATAATTCGGGAGTTTCCAACTCCCTACTTACAACTATAGCAATCGCAAATAGTTTTTCAATATCTCTCTTGTATCCTCAATATTCCTCTCTGGCTCTGCGCCCTCTGCGCTCTCTGCGGTTAGTAAAAAAAATAATTTAGCTAATATAAAAATAGTCCTTAAAAATCCACAAAAATATAGAAAATATGCAATTTGCTAAACGTTTAGAACCACTGCAATTTAATGTATTTGCCGATATGGATCGGGCAAAAGCTCAAGCTAGAGCAGCGGGGCAGAATGTGATTGACTTGTCTCTGGGTTCTTCGGATTTGCCGGCGGCTGCTCACATTACAGATGCGATCGCACATTCTCTGTCCGACACCAGCACCCACGGCTATTTGCTGTTTAACGGCACAAGAGATTTTCGGGAAGCAGCAGCTATTTGGTACGAGCAAAAATTTGGGATTGCAGTCAATCCAGAAACAGAAGTGCTGCCGTTAATTGGTTCCCAAGAAGGCACAGCGCATATGCCTTTAGCTGTACTCAACCCTGGAGATTTTGCTTTGCTGCTCGATCCGGGCTATCCTTCCCACGCGGGCGGTGTGCATTTGGCTGGTGGTCAAATTTATCCGATGCCGATATTAGCAGAAAATGCGTTTTTGCCGATATTTGAAGATATTCCGACAGCAGTGCTGGCTGAGTCGAAAATGATGGTTTTGAGCTATCCTCACAATCCTACAACTGCGATCGCCCCGGTTGCTTTTTTTGAGAAAGCCGTGGCTTTTTGTCGGGAACATCGGCTGGTTTTGGTGCACGATTTCCCTTATGTAGATTTGGTGTTTGACGATTCCGTAGGGGCGGTGCCCCCGTGCCCGCCCTCTGGGATCGAGGAAAACCGCAAATTGATGGCACCGTCAATCTTTCAGGCGGATCGAGATAAGAGTGTGGCGATCGAGTTTTTTACACTATCCAAATCCTACAGTATGGGAGGTTTTCGAGTCGGATATGCGATCGGCAATTCCGAACTAATTGCAGCCCTGCGACAGGTAAAAGCCGCAGTGGACTTCAACCAATACCGAGGGATTTTGAACGGAGCGATCTCCGCATTAACAGGCCCTCAAGATACCGTCAGAACCAGCGTAGAAACCTTCAGAAAACGGCGGGATGCCTTTGTAAACGCGCTACAGAGCATCGGCTGGCAAGTACCCGTACCCCCCGCCACCATGTACGTCTGGGCGAAACTGCCGGAACCTTGGGCCAAAGATTCCGTGAAATTTTGCACTCAGCTAGTACAGACTACAGGAGTCGCAGCTTCCCCCGGTGCCGGTTTCGGGAAATCAGGAGAAGGCTACGTGCGATTTGCCTTAGTCGAGTCGCCAGCAATTTTGGAAGCAGCAGTTAGAAAAATTGCTGAGTTTCTAAATTGAGTACACGCCTACGGCGAGCGCCGTAGGCGTGTCAACTTAAGCTTTTAGTCCGCCAGTCCTCCGGCTCACCCGGCACTCTTCGCCAGGGAATGATCTTCCACAGGGCTTATAGCTAAAGTCCTATCAAAGAGGACTGAAAAACTCATTAGTCGTCTTCAGACGACTTTAGCTTTGAGGCAGGGGTTTCAACCCCTGTCGGACTGTCGGACTATCGGTTGCACGTTAAGTTGACACCTACGGGTACGGCGCTTTCCCTACAGGGGTTAAAACCCCTGCCGGACTGGGGTTTTGACGTTTTTGGACACAGGAAGAAGGGCACGGCGTCTAAGCGCTTACCCGTAGCTTCAGATGGATGCAATGGCTAAAATAGTGTGATTTCTACCTAAAGGACTAGATATTTGCACGCAGTATCTGTCAGAATCTTTTTTAAGAAATGTTAACGTGAGATATCTTGGGAATTACCAGTTCCGCTCACCCACTCTAAAAATCCTTGAAGTGAATTCTGTCGGGGTAGCGATTGTTCCGTAGCGGCGAGCACACACCCGAAAAAGACCACACTGCCCAAAATTGCAATCAGCGGCAAAGGCTTACCCAGCCCAAAGTCCCGCTGAATCCGAGCTAAGGGTCTGCTCTCGCGCCTGAGCATCTTTCCTACCGTCAGTTGTTTGAGACTAAAAGGATCGCGCACAAAATGACCGCTCCAGCTAATTACCATATGAGAATGGCAGTGGGGGCAAGTGAATAGTCCACTGACCATCCCGACGGGGCCTACGACGCTGGAACGGTTGCAGATCGGGCAAGTGACAGAATGAGTGTTATAGGTGGGAGCGTTCATAACTGTTTTTCTTGAGTAAAAAAAACTAACAAGTAATTGGGAGCCTGTGTTAACGCTTAAGGTATAGACCTTGAGAGGCACTTTTCCTTAATTCCTAGTTTACCGCTCCAATCGGGTCGATCGGAGCTCACTGCTTGGGAAAACCTGCAAATTGCCAATCCCGCAACGAGTGCAAGTCTGGAGCACAGGTGAGATTATATTGCAAAGGAGTTACGGTTATTCTGTTGTCGCGAATAGCTTGTACGTCTGTAGGAATATCATGTGGCACCGCCGAATCGGCGATTTCTTCTACATCTTCTAACAATTCCCCAGCCAGCCAATAATAAGTTTTGCCGCGCGGATCGGTGCGCTTTTGAAATATGTCGAAATAGCGGCGAATGCCTTGACGGGCGATCGCAACTCCGGTAATTTCTGCTTGTGAGACTGCCGGTATGTTGACATTCAACAGCATCGGTTTCGCCATTGGCTGTTTTTCCAACTGTGCCAGCAAGCTGACAGCGAAATCCACCGCCGGCCCAAATTCCTGCGAAGTAAAGCTCGCGAGGCTGAAAGCAATGCTGGGAATACCTTCCATAATTCCTTCCATTGCTGCCGAAACCGTGCCCGAACAGATGATATCCGTGCCTAAATTGGGCCCGTGGTTGATACCGGAAAGGACAAAATCTGGCGGTTTGTCAAGTAAAGCCCACAAAGCAAGTTTCACGCAGTCGGCGGGAGTACCCGAACAGGCCCAAGCTTGGACTGCGGGCTCAAAAATAGATTCGACAATTTCGGCGCGGATGGGTTGGTGCAGGGTTAGGCCGTGGCCGGTAGCGGAGCGCTCTCTGTCGGGACAAACTACGCTCACATCGTGGCCAGCGGCGGCGAGAGCGTTGGCGAGGCTACGGATGCCTTGTGCAAAGATGCCGTCGTCGTTGCTAATTAAAAGTTTCATTGAAATTTTTATAGGCCTTATAGCAATCTTAAACTAGATTCAACTAGGGCGATCGCTCTAACCTCGAATTACCTATTACAAATTATCCGTAACTGCCTAAAATCTCAAATCTAAAATCTAAAATCAACAAGCTGTAGAGCCAAAA
Organism: Microcoleus sp. D3_18_C2; assembly: GCF_036702395.1. NCBI lineage: Bacteria > Bacillati > Cyanobacteriota > Cyanophyceae > Oscillatoriales > Microcoleaceae > Microcoleus > Microcoleus sp. D3_18_C2. Next base: position 84,711 of record NZ_JAUBTG010000025.1, read on the forward strand.
TTGCGCTAAACCCAACTTGGCCCAAAACAGCCATCAATCTAAAATCTCAAATCTAAAATCTAAAATCA
>NZ_JAUBTG010000025.1:84878-87377 GCF_036702395.1 Microcoleus sp. D3_18_C2
AAAATTGCGCTAAACCCAACTTGGCCCAAAACAGCCATCAATCTAAAATCTCAAATCTAAAATCTAAAATCAACAAGGCTGTCGAGCCAAAATTGCGCTAAACTCAACTTGGCCCAAAACAGCCATCAATCTAAAATCTAAAATCTAAAATCTAAAATCAAAATGACTGTCCAGCTAAGCGACATTGAAACTCAACTAGAAACCCTCGGCCAAGAGTCCAAAAGTGCGATCGCCAGTGCCAATACCCTCGAACAACTCGAACAGTTGCGCCTCGGCTACCTCGGCAAAAAAGGCCAACTCTCTCAAATTTTAGGCATGATGGGCAAACTGTCGCCAGACCAGCGGCCCAAAGTAGGGGCGATCGCCAATACAGTCAAAGAAGCCCTGCAAGCAGATTTAGAAGACAAACGCGCCGCCCTCCAAACCGCCCAAATCCAAGCCAAATTAGCCTCAGAAACCATCGATGTCACCATGCCGGGGATTTTTCGCCCCCAAGGCCGCGTTCACCCCTTAAACGCCGTCATAGACCGCGCTCTGGATATCTTTGTCGGCCTGGGATACACCGTCGCCAACGGCCCGGAAATGGAAACAGATTATTACAACTTCGAGGCGCTGAACACCCCGCCAGACCACCCAGCGCGGGATATGCAAGATACATTTTACCTACCAGGCGGCGACTTACTGCGGACTCAGACATCATCAGTGCAAATTCGCTACATGGAACAGCACAAACCGCCGATTCGGATTGTCTCTCCCGGCCGCGTTTACCGCCGCGATACTGTTGATGCTACTCACGCAGCAGTCTTCCACCAAATTGAGCTTTTAGCAATTGGTGAAGGTCTGACATTTACTGACTTGAAAGGCACGATTAAAGAGTTTTTGCGACAAATGTTCGGACAAGATTTGCCGATTCGTTTTCGCACGAGTTACTTTCCTTTTACCGAACCTTCTGCCGAAGTAGATTTGCAGTGGAACGGCAAATGGCTGGAAGTTTTGGGCTGCGGAACCGTCGATCCTAATGTTCTTAAAGGAGTCGGTTTAGATCCCGAAAAATATACTGGGTTTGCGGCCGGTTTTGGTGTCGAGCGGTTCGCAATGGTACTTTATGAAATCGACGATATTCGCCGGGTTTATGCTAGCGATTTGCGCTTTTTGCGGCAATTTTAAAGAAGGGCTTGGGGTCGCTTACACGAGCCGTCTAGAGGTCTTGGTCAATGTACATCAATCTTTCAGTTTCAAGTAAGTAAGTAAGTAAGTACAAATAAACATTACTTGGGAGAGGGCGGGTTCTGCAACGATGACTCGCCCTTACTGTAGATAAGCCCTAAAGCCGCCCCTACAAGCCCCTGCAAGATATTATTGTTTTTTTGCGCTTACCTACTTAATTTATTGTCTACTTGCTAAAAACATCCTTGATGCCGTCAACAGCGCGCTCTACAGCATTCTTGGTATTATCTACTGCTTCCTGAGTCCGAGCTGAATCTTCCGATGCTCTTTTCTCAATTGTGGCCGCATCTTTCTTAGCTTTGCGCTCTACGACACTACCATCCTCCGATGCTCGATCGACTTTAGCAGCATTTGTCTTGGCAGCTTCCTTAACCTTCTCTTCTGTATCTCGGATGAAGTTCTTGGCTCGTCCAGCATCTTTGCTAGCTTTTTCTTGAACCGCATCGCCCGCATCTGCTGCTGCGATCGAGTTTACAGCAGGAGAAGCCATTGCTGCGGTGTTGGAGAAGAACGCACCAGACCAAACGAAGGCCATCGCTGACACGCAAAGGACTGTTGTAGCCATCAAGCGCCCTAAAGTCGAAAGCCGTTTCGTAAAATAATTCAGTTTCATAGAATACAAAAGGAGATGTGACCTTCTATTTTTACTCGATTTGAGCGATCGGCGGAACCGTTCTCTAGATAGAGGTTATCCACCGATGAGCTGTTAAAAAAGTTCCCTCTTTTGATAGATTCAAGCCAGGAAAGTCAGTCAATTTTAGATTTTAGATTTTAGATTTTAGATTTTAGAGTTGACTCCCCAGTCGCCCTTGGGAATCTTGAACTTTGGTGAGTCGATTGTAGATTTTAGATTTTAGATTTAACAATTAATATCAAATCTGTTAGCATCGGGATTATTCATCTATCTCTTCTCTGCATCAGCGTGAATCAGCGTCAATTAATTGTCATCTGCGGTTAAGCAATTTTCTTGTTTTTACCGCAGATACAGGCAGATTAACACAGATTAACGCAGATGAATTATATCAATTCCGGTTGCAGCTTCGGAATAGTAAATTAGAGTTGACTGTTCACGGCGTCAACAGTCAACCGTCAACAGTCAACATCATTACGGTGTTACCGGAAATGATATAAGTAGGTGCGACAGTCAAGCTATCATCAATCGGGCGATTATTGTCATAAAATATCGCTTCTAAGGAATGATATCGTTTCCGGTTGTATCGGAATGATTTAACCGCAGAGGGCGCAGAGAACGCAGAGGGAGAGAATACAGAG
>NZ_JAUBTG010000026.1:0-29230 GCF_036702395.1 Microcoleus sp. D3_18_C2
ATTTCGGGTGAAATTGTTTTGAGTAGGTTGCTGGAAAGATTGATGAAAATTGCGATCGAGAATGCGGGGGCGCAAAAGGGTTTTTTGATTTTAGAAAAAGCGGGAAACTGGGCGATTGAGGCGGAAGGTTCGGTGCAGGAGGATGAGGTTAGTGTGCTGCAATCGCTTCCTCTCAATCCGATAGCAGCTTCTGGGGGAACTCCTTTGCTGGCTTGTGCGATCGCCAATTATGTGATTCGTACTCAGGAAAATGTGGTGTTAAATAATGCGGCTCAAGAGGGACAATTTACCCGCGATCCTTATATTGCAGCTACTCAACCGAAGTCTATTCTTTGCACTCCTCTGCTGCACCAAGGTAAGTTGACTGGCCTTCTTTATTTGGAAAATAACCTGACTGAAGGGGCTTTTACTACGGATCGCCTAGAATTGTTAAAACTTTTATCTGCCCAAATTGCTATTTCCATTGAAAATGCTCAGCTTTACGATCGATTAGGGGAATACTCGCGAACGCTGGAACGTAAGGTTATAGAAAGAACGCAAGAATTGCAACAGGAAATCGCTGTTAGGATGCAGACAGAAAGAGCCTTGGGCAAGTCTGAGGAAAAGTTTTCTAAAGCCTTTCGTTCCAGTCCTAACCCGATCGCGATCGCCCGATTTGCAGATGGACGCTACATCGAAGTGAACGACAGTTTCCTCAGCACTTTTAGCTACTCTCGCGAACAGGTAATTGGTTTTACAGCAATTGATTTGAATTTTTGGGGTAATTTAGAAGAATGTGACAGATACAGACAGCTCTTGCAAGAATCAGGAGTGGTTCGCAATCAGGAATTCGATTGTCGTACTGCCGCAGGCGAGGTGAGGAAGATGCTGGTATCAGCAGATATTATTGAGCTGGGTGGAGAAGCGTGTATTCTGTTAGTCACTAACGACATTACCGAGCGTCAAAGGGTAGAAGAAGCGCTCAAAGAAAGCGAGGCTAAATACCGTGACTTAGTTGAAACATCGCAGGATATGATTTGGTCACTTGATATCGAAGGGCGTTATACCTTCGTCAACGCTGCTGTAAAACATATATTTGGCTACTTGCCTAAAGAAATGATAGGGCGAAAATTTAGTGATTTTCAGCTACCTGAACAACTTCCAAAAGATAAAAAGATATTCCAACGTATGCTGAATGGAGAGTCTGTATTTCAGTATGAAACTATACAATTAGCTAAAGATAGTAGACCTATCAATCTCCGGTTTAATTCACTTGTATTGCGGGATTCCGAGGGAAAAATTCTCGGAATAACTGGCACAGCTAGCGATATTACGGAAAGTAAAAAAGCAGAGGCAGCCTTACAAAAATCCAAAGAAGTTGCAGATGCGGCTAACAAGGCTAAAAGCGAATTTTTATCAAAAATGAGTCACGAATTGCGAACTCCCCTCAATGCAATTCTCGGCTTTACCCAAGTGCTGGCGCGCGACTCATCCCTTTCTCAGATACAGCAGGGACAGATAGGCATCATTAGTCGTTCTGGCGAGCATTTGCTGACGCTGATTAATGACGTGCTGGAAATGTCTAAAATAGAGGCAGGTCGGATTACCTTAAATCCTACTAGCTTTGACCTGTATCATTTGCTCCATTCTCTCGAAGAAATGCTCAAAATTAAAGCGGATTCTAAAGATTTACAGCTCAGTTGGCACATCGATTCTAACATTCCTCAGTATGTAAAAACTGACGAAAGTAAATTGCGTCAAGTATTGATTAATCTGCTAGGAAATGCGATAAAGTTTACGAGCAAGGGAAGTGTGACGCTTAGGGTAGCAGCAATTAGTGCGAAACAAAAGTCCCCAACAGACAACGAACCACGGACTATTACGTTTGAAGTGGAAGACACTGGTTACGGCATTGCTCCTACTGAGCTAGATTCTTTATTTAAGGCTTTTGTGCAAACTGACGCAGGTCGGAAATCTCAAGAAGGAACAGGCTTGGGTTTACCAATCAGCCGACAATTCGTACAACTGATGGGAGGAGACATTACCGTCAGCAGTACCTTGCATCGAGGAACAATTTTTAGTTTTGATATCCAAATTAGTTCCCCAGAGATGGCTGAAGTTCAACCTCGACAATCAAGAAGGCGGGTAATTGGTTTACAACCCAACCAACCCTCATATCGCATCTTGGTGGTTGATGATAAATGGGAGAGCCGTTTGCTATTGGTTGATCTTCTCGAACCGCTTGGCTTGGAGGTGCGCGAAGCAGTAAATGGTCAAGAAGCTATTAGAATCTGGGAGACTTGGAAACCTCACCTAATTTGGATGGATATGCAAATGCCTGTGATAGACGGGTATGAGGCTACCAGACAAATTAAAGCCAAGATTCAAGATGAGGCTACCCCAATTGTTGCGTTGACCGCTAGCGCTTTTGAGGAAGAGCGAGCCATTGTTTTATCATCAGGCTGTGACGATTTTGTGAGCAAGCCTTTTCAAGAAGAAGTGATTTTTGCCAAAATGGCTGAACATTTAGGGGTACAGTATATTTATGAAGATTTACCGAACTTTACATTATCTCAGCTTGAGGGTCAAGACCTGAGTGTAAAAGCAGAGGAAAAAACTGAAAATTTAAGGACAACTTTGGCGAAAATGCCTGCTGAGTGGGTGATACAGTTACATCAAGCAGCTATCGATGCTGATGCCGACCTGATTTTAAGTTTAGTCGCCACAATCCCCGAATATAATAAGTCTTTCCCGGAGACCATCGCTGATTGGGCTAACAACTTTCGATTTGATAAAATTACTGACTTAACCGAACAAATTATCCCATGAACAGCCAGCCATTAGCATCTCATGTTGCCAATCTTTTAGTGGTTGACGATACCCCCGACAACCTGCGTCTTTTATCGACTATGCTGAGGGACAAAGGATATAAAGTTAGGGGCGTAATAAACGGGGAAATGGCATTAAAAGCAGCGCGTTCTACCCCACCAGATTTGATTTTGCTCGACATCTCTATGCCCCAGATGAACGGCTACGAAGTTTGCCAACATTTAAAAGCGGATGCCAGAACTTCGGGTATTCCAGTTATTTTCTTGAGCGCCCTAGATCGAGTGTTGGATAAAGTCAAAGCATTTGCTGTAGGAGGAGTAGACTACATCACCAAGCCATTTCATTTAGAAGAAGTTTTAGCTCGTGTCGAAAATCAACTAACTATTCAGCGTTTGCAAAAAAAAATGCACGAGCAAAATGCGCGATTGCAGGAGTCTGAGGCTAAAGAGCGGAATAAATCCCAACAACTAGAGCTGGCTCTACAACAGTTACAAAATGCACAAGCTCAGCTCATCCAAAGCGAGAAAATGTCAAGTTTAGGGAATGTCGTAGCGGGGGTAGCTCACGAAATTAACAATCCGATTAGTTTCATTAAAGGGAACCTCTCGCCCGTAAGGGAGTACACTGAAGATTTGCTGAGGCTGGTGCAACTTTACACAGAAGATTTCCCCAATCCCACAGCAGCTATCCAGGAACAACTGGAGGCAATCGATTTCGCTTTTCTCAGGAATGACTTGCCGAAGCTAATTGCTTCTATGAGCATAGGAGCTGATCGAATTGGAGAAATAGTGCAATCGCTGCGGAATTTTTCCCGACTCGATGAAGCTGAGTTAAAAGCGGTGGATATCCATGAAGGAATTGAGAGTACGCTGATGATTTTGCAGCATCGGCTGAAAGATGAAGCACAGCAAACGATAATTAAAGTGGTAAAAGAGTATGATAATCTGCCAAAGATAGAATGCTACGCGGGGCAAATGAATCAGGTTTTTATGAATGTTCTGACTAATGCGATTGAAGCGTTGCAATCCCCAAAACGTTGGGCAAATGATGTAGATGATAGCAGCTCGATCCCTACTATTACTATTTGCACGAAGTTACTCTCCGACTTTCAAGTGGGTATTTATATTACTGATAATGGCCCCGGCATAACCGAAGAGATTCAACAACGCATATTTGAGCCATTTTTTACAACGAAGACAGTGGGAACAGGGAAGGGTTTGGGGTTATCGATTAGCTATACTATTGTAGTGGACGACCACGGGGGACAACTGAGTTGTTTTTCGATACCGGATCAAGGGGCGACATTGGCAATCGAAATTCCGATTTACCACTCTAGAAAAGGTTTTTATAAAGAGGATTTGGTCGGGCTATAAGCCACACTAAACTTCAAGTATTCAAAAATGGTGTAAGATCGGGAATCGTGTTTATTTAGGAGTCATATCATGTTCGATCGATTAACCATACTATCCCGGTCGGGGCGGGTTTTTGAGATTGTCAATTATTGGCAGGTATTGTGGGTGAACCCGCCCCTACACAAATTGCGATCGAGGGGACATGATATCATTTGATTGGCAATTTTTACACAAATTTCCCTTAATGGCAAGTCGCCAACTTGCTTTTTTTTAGTAGCTGATGCACGCACTCTCAAACCCAAAATAATGATGAATTTAAACCATGATTTTTTTTCAGTAAAAACTCTAGCAATTATTTGTGTAATTGCTGCGTTTGTTGTCATTGGTGGCAAAGTTTTTGCGACAATAATCGATGATAGACCGCCATTTAAAGAGACTAGCTTTTACAGTACGACTATATCGGGTAATAACGATTTAGTTGATATTTATTATCCTAAACCATCCGATCTTAATTCTGGTAATTACTCTTTTCCCATTGTGCTTTTATTGCAAGGTGCGCTTGTAGATAAATCATTTTATTCAGATTACGCTAGCCATGTGGCACGGTACGGCTTTGTGGTGGTTGTTCCGAACCATTTGCGGCCTTCGCCCTTCAATCCCACTTCACCGCCTAATTTGGCGTCGGAAACTTCCCAAATTGGGGCGGTTTTGTCTCAAATGGCGATCGAAAATACAAAGCCCACATCTCCGATCGCGTCTGTTATCGATACGCAGCGCCTTGGTTTATTGGGTCATTCTTTTGGTGGTGCAGTGGGGTTATCGGTGATTGCTAACAAATGTCTCCCAGAATTGTATTTGTGTCAAGAGCCATTTACGCGCCCGAAAGAACTATTAGCTGCTGCATTTTTTGGAGCTAACTTGCGGAATCCTATTGCTAATGAATTTGTACCCATCGCTAATGATGGCATTGCAGTGGCGTTGATTCAAGGATCTATCGATGGTGTCGCCCTGCCCGATCGAGCTCACAGCACTTTTGACCAAATTCAAACACCACCCAAAGCTTTGATTACTGTTATGGGTGCAAATCACTTCGGCATTACCGATGTTAATAACCCCGCTGGTGCGATGCCCGATCGCAATACTGCTACCTTAGAGCGAGCCGTGGGTATTGAAACGATCGCCCGTTGGAGCGCGCTATTTTTGCGGGCACATATGCTTAAAGATCGATCGGCATTTGATTATATTTACTCTCAAGGTGACGCCCTCGATCCGAATGTCCGTGTTACCACCGTTGCAGTTCCCAAACCATCTTCTAAGTAGCTACCTAAAAAACGTAAGATAGATTAAGGCTAATACATAGTGTGCCTAACTTTTTATTATTTGGGATCGCCGATCTGACAGACCGCGAGCACTATATTGTTTTAAGCATCTATGTACAGTAATTCTATGTACACCTAAACGTTCAGCTACATCTGTAAGGCTTTTAATCGCTCCAGTCTTTAACCAATAAAGTGCCTGAATTTTTTATTTATTAGGTAGAGTTCCCTGCTCTGACTAAATTATTTTTAACTCGTATGCTATTAAATCCATTCTTTCTTAGTAGTTTACTTTCATAAATTATTCCTCAAACTAGGTTCTTCATTTTAGGATTTTATTGGGTATAGCAAAACCATTTGATTTGTAAACAATTGATTCAATCATCACAAGCGTTTCAGGTTGTTCTACATTCACGACTCAAATAGACGTGCTATATAATATTATTATTAACTAAATTTCCATTTTCAGTAACCTCAGCCTGCCGCTTAAAGACTAGCAACGTAATATCATCAAACACTTTCTGCTTACCAATATGTTGCCGCACATCTACAATCACCGCATCCTTAACTCCTGCTGCAGACTTGTGCCAATTTTGACTAATTACTTGACACAATTGCTTTAGTCCATACTGCTTTTTGCGGATGTTATAGGCTTCTGGAATCCCATCAGTATAAAGCACCACGCCATCTCCAGGTTCTAGCTCAATCAGGACGTGACTGATGAAGTCTGCGATATCATCATCTAAAGCGATCGGGAAGCCTAACTCCATCGTGTCGATGCGCTCAACATCTCCATTTTTTCGCACCACTAGCGTTTCTTCATGCTGACCGCTGATGCTGATCCGTCCTTCGGAGTAGTTCAAAATCGCCAGCGTCAGACTTTTCTCAGAATTCATGCGCTGCACGTTTTTGTAGAGGGTACGGTTGAGTACATCCAGGAATCGAACTGGATCTAGTCCACGAATCTCTTGCAGGGTGCGAACTGAGGTTTGCGCCATCAGCATTAGAATGCCGCTTTCCAGGCCATGTCCGGTGACATCACCGATCGCCAGTGTGACAACACCATCGATCTGTAGCACGTCGTAGTAGTCCCCTCCTACTTCATCGGCGGGTTCCATGTATCCGGCGATATCTAGTCCCTCAATTTCCAGTTCATGAGGGTTAGGCAAAATCATTTGCTGGATCTGACGCGCCACATTCACTTCTGCACCTAAACGGAGGTTGTCTACTTTGAGTTTTTCGTTGAGGGTCATGATTTCCTGATTAGCATTAGCGAGTTCTGATGTTCGTTCTTTAACTTTGTCTTCGAGGGTTTCAAATGATTCTTGAATTTGCCTCGCCATGCTGTTGAAGGATCGTGCTAGCAGACCAATTTCGTCTCGCGATCCCATCTTCACACGCATATCTAAGTGACCCGCCGTAAACTGGGCAACCGCTTGGGTGAGGTAAATCAGAGGCTTGGTTAATAGTTGTGCGATCGCCAAAGCGATGATAGTTACAATTGTGGCGATGATTGCTAATAAAAGAAGTGCATCCTGTATTTGTTTTTCTACAGGTGCTAGGGCAACGGCAATGGGTTGTGCGAAAAGAACTGACCAAGGTTGATATTGCAGGCGGGCGATCGCTAAGAGGCTTAACTCATTATTACCCGTAGCTGTCAATCGTGTGATTAGATAAGGCTGTTTAGTGTCTAAAGCCTGCTTGATGTCGGGCAAATTGATTGCAAGTTCTTCCGTTATATTTTTAGGCAAACGCCCTTCGCGTTGCAGTTTCACTACAACATTGGGTGACAAAGGTACAATTGATTTGAAAAGGAGTTCCGGTGTAGTGCTATGTGCCAGATGGATATAGTTCTCATCTAAAAGAACGGCTAACGATTTCGCACCTGCACGTTCAGTTTTCCGACTCACCAACTGCTGGACAGATGTGGCATTGTATGTCACCCGCAATACACCCAATATATTTCCCTTCGCATCGCGAACAGGACTGCTAAAGAAGAGCGTAACGAGGTTGGGAATTGTCGGCGATTGCCTAATGCTAGAAACAAAAGATAGTTGAGTTTTGAGCGGTTCTTGGAAGTAATCTTGACCGGATTCATCTCGTCCCACATCCAGTGTATTCGTATCGAGTACATTCCGTCCCTTTAAGTTGAGCAAGGCATAGGAGATAATATTAAGCGTATCTTTGCGACTGAGCCTGGTTAAGGTTTCAGTCGCTAACATCTCTTGGGGACTACCATTTCGCCGTTCTGGAGGTATGCCCAGATAGGCAGCCAAACCTGGTAAAATCGCTTCTACGCGCACGGCATTGAGATTCCCATCGATAAACCCATCTATTCTGTAAGCGGTTTCGTTAGCCGCCGCAGATAGCGCTTGTCGTGCGTTGTCGGTCAATGCCTTTTCAGTTGTCTGCTTGTTGACAAATGCTAGCAACAGCAACGGAATCAGAGCAACGACGAGAAACGACACGATTAACTTTGTACGAATGCTGTTGAAAAACAATCGCTTCATGGTTTGAGACTAGGAGGGGGGGGTTAAGAAAGAAGAATTGAACAAGGTTTCTAGATTGGGAAGGCGCGTCACATTGCCAGCGCGAATAAAAAAGTCCGTATATTTTTTGGCAGTTTTGTAGATATAATTATGACTGTTTGATTGAAATAAATTTTGATTGTCTGCAAAGTCAGTAAAGTCTATTCCGTCGAAAGAAATGGTATTGATGGGCATATTCAATGCTTTGCTGACGATCTCCTTTCCTTCGGTAATATTTGCTTCCCAATATGACAAGCCTTGAAGCCAGCCTCGCACAAAGGCGCGAATATCTTCGGGGCGATCGCGTATCACCTCACCCCGAAACGCGATTAAATCCAAAATTAAGCCTGGGGTTTGTTTGCTTGTAAACAGGATATGCGCCCCTAATTTTAATGCTTCAGAAAGATAGGGTTCCCAAGTGTGTCCTGCTTGGATAGCATTGTTTTGTAAGCGATTGGGAACTTCAAAAGTCTCGACTTTAACCAGTCTAACATCATCGCTTGTCAGCTTAGAGGTTTTCAACATCTCAGTAACGAAAACCTCGCTAAAGTCGCCTAGAGTTGCACCAAGCTTTTTTCCTTTCAAGTTAGGGATTGTTTTAATATCCGATTGCGCGACTACCACATCTGCCCCTGTCGATTCATCCACAACCATCACAGCTTGCATATCAGGATATGTGGCACTCAAAATCACAAAATCGCCCAAGGTCAATGCGATCGCATCATACTTCCCTGCACTGAAATCCGCGAAAAGCAATTGTGAGTGCTTTATATAGCTGAGTTCCACGTCTACCCCTTGCGCTTTGAAGAATCCTTTCTCTTGAGCAATGATCAGAGGTGTATAGCCAACAAAAGGAACACAAGATACTTTTAGGGCAGGAGGTTTTACTTTTAGAGGTGCCGAAGACTGACAAGCAAACAGCAGCCAGCAGGTAATAAATATACAGATGTAATTGAGTAATTTAGACATACTAGCTAGAGGATTCTTGGTGTAAAAAAGCCGACTCATATTTTCTTGATCCCGATCGACCTAAGTGCATCTTCCGCAATAGCCACTAAACTTGTTCCGGCGGCGATATCTAGAACAAGCTTGCCCGATCGCACTTTGACCAATTCTACTAACCGAGTTGCAGCTTGTTTGTGAAATTCATTTTCCTAGTCGGGGCGGTTGTTGAAGTCATTGATAATCTGCGGTTTGTAGGCACTTAGCGAGTCAGTCAATCGATTTTCGATTTTCGATTTTCGATTTTAGAATTGAAGCATTGACTTGTGCGAGATAAATTCGGGGGATCCTTTATCGGATACAGGTTTTTTATTTCTGGACGGATGAATCACGTGGCGGGTATCCTCGATGCTTTCAGTCATGGCGAATTATTGGTTTAACTTTCTACATTGTGGCAGTTATGGTCGATCGCGACTCTAGTCGCAGGTGACATCACTCAGCAATCTCTACAATGCCCGCCCATGTATGCAAAACCGCTACCGAGTATCAACTCTCCGGCAACAAACACCCGCCCAATTGGGATCGCGAAGCTGTAATCCGCTACAATCTGTGTTTGGTAAAGAATTTTTACAAGTTCACAGCCCATTACAGCCTTTGCGGCTTGTACTACCCAACCTGCCTGAAAATATGGATTTTGCTACTCTTGCTGCCCAGCTAAATGCTGGAACTATCTTGCCAGAGGGAATTGTCATCATCACCCTCTTGGTGGTTCTCGTCGGCGATTTAATCGTAGGCCGCAGTTCATCTGGTTGGACTCCCTACGTTGCCGTTGCGGGTTTGCTAGCCGCCGTCGCTGCCTTGTGTTTGCAGTGGGATAACGTTGATACCATCTCGTTTCTAGGCGGTTTTAACAGCGATGCCTTGAGTTTAGTGTTTCGCGGAATTATCGCTTTGACTGCGGCTGTCACTATTTTGATATCCGTCCGCTATGTACTGCAAACTGGTACTGCTTTAGCGGAATTCATCGGCATTTTACTCACCGCTACTTTGGGGGGAATGTTCCTCAGCGGCGCTGATGAATTGGTGATGATTTTTATTTCGTTGGAAACTCTGAGTATCTCGTCTTATTTGCTGACGGGTTACACAAAACGCGACCCGCGTTCCAATGAAGCTGCTTTGAAATATTTGTTAATTGGGGCTTCTTCTTCGGCGGTGTTTCTCTACGGGATTTCGCTGCTGTACGGATTGTCGGGGGGCGAAACTCAGTTAAGTGCGATCGCTGCTAACCTTTCTACTGTGAACGAAGGTCAATCTCTCGGTTTGGTGATTGCTTTAGTTTTTGCGATCGCCGGCATCGCCTTCAAAATCTCTGCGGTTCCCTTCCACCAATGGACTCCAGACGTTTACGAAGGTTCTCCTACACCCGTTGTTGCCTTTCTTTCTGTCGGTTCCAAAGCAGCCGGTTTTGCCCTAGCAATCCGCTTGTTAACAACTGCTTTCCCCGCACTTATCGAACAGTGGCACTTCGTGTTCACGGCCTTAGCCATTCTCAGCATGGTGTTAGGAAATGTGGTTGCCCTCGCCCAGACTAGCATGAAGCGGCTTTTGGCTTATTCGTCGATCGCCCAAGCCGGTTTTGTGATGCTGGGTTTGATTGCAGGAACAGAAGCCGGTTACTCCAGCATGATATTTTATCTGTTGGTTTACCTGTTTATGAACTTGGGCGCTTTCGCCTGCATCATCCTGTTCTCGCTGCGGACTGGAACCGACCAAATTAGCGAATACTCCGGTTTGTACCAAAAAGACCCGCTGTTAACTTTAGCCTTAAGTATTTGCCTGCTTTCTCTCGGTGGAATTCCGCCCCTGGCTGGATTTTTCGGCAAAATCTATCTGTTCTGGGCCGGCTGGCAAGCAGGACTTTACGGCTTAGTTATTCTGGGATTAATTACCAGCGTAGTTTCGATTTACTACTACATCCGCGTGGTCAAGATGATGGTAGTAAAAGAACCTCAAGAAATGTCAGACGCGGTGAAAAATTATCCCGAAGTTCGCTGGAACCTTCAGGGAATGCGGCCTTTGCAAGTCAGCGTTGTACTCACTTTGGTGGCGACAACATTGGCGGGAATTTTGTCGAATCCTTTGTTTAATTTGGCCAATGATGCTGTTACCAAAACTCCCATGTTGCAGTCGGCTTTGAGTCAGGTGCAACCTGTTGTGGGTGCGAAAATTGACTCTAATTTGGTGTCTAGCCGGGATTAATTTTTCCTGTTTTTGAAATAGTGGAAAACGCCTGACTCTTTGCAGTTGGGCGTTTCTTTTTTGTTGTGATATACTGTTAATTATGATTTTTAACCGCAGATGTAGGCAGATTAACGCAGATAAAAGTTAGTACAGAGGCAACAATGTTAGTACAAAGTAAGGCAAAGTTTTATACTCCAGATGAGTACCGGGAGTTAGAGGAAACTGCTGAGTTTAGAAATGAATACCGCGATGGAGAAATTGTACAAATGAGTGGTGGTAGTATTAATCACAGCCGGATTATCCGAAATTTGAGTAGAGTCTTGGGAAATTTGCTTGAGGGGCAGCCCTATGAGCTTTTTCACAACGATTTGCGGTTGTGGATTCCTCGGTATCGACGGGGAACTTACCCGGATGTGATGGTGATTGAAGGGGAGCCAGTTTTTACCGAGGGACGCAGTGATGAGATCCTCAATCCGATGCTCATCGTGGAAGTGCTTTCTAAGTCTACCAAGGATTTCGATCGAGAGGATAAGTTTCGGTTTTATCGATCTATCCCTGAATTCTGTGAATATGTGTTAGTCAATCAATCTGAGTTTTTAGTCGCACAATATATTAAAACCGAACCAAATGAATGGTTATTTCGGGAATATGAGGGAGAGACAGCAACAGTTTCTTTTGCTTCCTTGGGAGTGCAAATGTCGATGAGCGAGATTTATGCAAAAGTGGTATTTGAAAGCCCGGAAACGGAAGTGCAGCAGTAAACTTCATGCTATGGGGTGAAGCAATGTCTAGCTTGGTAACAGTAAAACAATAATAACTTGGTGGGTGGTGAGGACTTTAGTCTTCTAATTTTTATGAGGGAAGATATGGATAACTACCGAATTGTCGAAACTTTGACCGAAAGCCAGGTTTCCGACTTGATGGATTTGTACAAAAACGAGTTTTGGAGCGACAAGCGGACGCGGGAGGATGTTGTGAAAATGCTGGAGGCAACTGATGTTACCATTGGTTTTGTCGATGAGACCGATCGACTAATTGGCATTACCCGCGTCATTACCGATTTTGTCTACAGAGCCATGATTTTTGATGTCATCATCAAGCCGACACACAGAAAGATGGGACTGGGTGCGAAGTTGATGGATGCAGTTTTAACTCATCCCAAATTGCAAGCTGTCGAGCATTTTTATCTTAATTGTTTGCCGAACATGATGCCGTTTTACGAGCGTTGGGGTTTCTCGGATGATGTGGGCGAACTTAAGTTTTTGCGGCGAACAACTGGCTGAACTTAGCCCCTTGAAAGCTCCAATTTTTCTCGAATTACGTCTTCTTTGAAACCTACTAAAACAGCCGTTCCATCTTTAACGAAAAGAGGACGTTTCAGCAGCATCGCATCCTTAGCAAAAGCATCTACCCACTGTTCGCTAGTCCAATTTTTCTTGTCATCGCCCAAAGCGCGGTAAGATTGACCGGAAGTATTTCGCATGGGTTCAAAACCTAAAGCAGCTACCCAGCTTTGGATTGTTTCGCGAGTCGGCGGCTGTTCTTTTGTGTTAATGAACTCGTAATTAACATCGCTATCTTTGAGCCACTGGAAAGCTTTTTTGCAGGTTCCGCAGTTGGGGATTCCGTAAACTTGAATTGACATAATAATGACTACTAACTAATGACTAATGACTAATGACTACTGACTAATCTAGCTTGTTGAACCCATTTTTGCACGCGATCGACTGAAGGAGTCAAGTCATTGCGCTGCATTGTCGCTACGTGCAGCCTTAAAACTTGTTGGTGCAATCTCTCCACGGGCATTTGAGCCAATTGAGCCGGAGAAGCAACGCCGGCGTGCAGTAACAGCCCGCAATACTGACACCCTACACTTGGAATTCCAGCCAAATTTGCCATCGCTACCCATTTATTAACATATTGAATGTTAATCTGTAATTGATTGGCTAGCAACACTTTCGCCGCTTGCGTTTTCGTCAGGCGAATTAGTTGTCCGGTTGTGGTGATGCTGCACTCTTCCAGTTGAGATTGGTTTTCCTTGCTCAATCCCGGTAAATGTGCGATCGGCCAGTCGCGTACTTGCACAGAAGTTTGAGGAGCTTTATGAGAAATTTTCATGTTTTTTCAGTGAATTTTACTTATACTTTAAAGTCTAAATTATAAAACAGTCAATAGAGGATATCGCTCACGTCACCCTATCAACAAAAACCAGACCAAGGAATTTGACTCATTGCGGGTGTTGTGATAATTATGCTAATTTCCTACAAAGTAGCACTTTCAGCCGGTTTTCCTGCCTGTGGCTCAGGCTTACTGCTTAACCACATCATCCGGGCGATGACGACAAAGACTATAAAAAAGACAGCCTATAAATGCTAGCAAAAAATAAGTGACAGATGAGAATTTTCTCAAAAATGGCTGCCAAATTGACCGTCAGAATTTTAGGGCTTTAATGCTGAGAATGCAAAAACTTGTGGCTGACTGTAAACCCAACTCAAAATTATAGGTTTTTACCCATGACAATTACACAAGGTGATGATTTGTTAACTAATATTCTACACCAACGGCGGCAAAAACTGGCCAGTTTAATTAATTTTCCGGTAATTTTATGGTCGGGGCGCAGCATTCCTCGCAATTATCCGGCACTTACTTATCCCTTTCGTGCCAGCAGTCACTTTCTATATTTTGCTGGTTTGCCCTTAGAAAATGCTGCCATTCGCTTAGAATCGGGCAAATTAGAATTGTTCTTAGATGACGCACCTGCTAGCAGCACTCTTTGGCACGGAGAAATGCCGAAAAGAGCAGAAATTGCCGCACTAATTGGGGCTGATGCTGCTTTCCCAATGGCCGAATTGAAATCGCGATCTACAAATGCAGCAACGATCGCAATTCAGGATTCTTGGACTCAGTTGCAACAGCGTGAAATTCTCGATCGCCCTCTCGCACCGCCCAAATCGCCAACCGGAATTGACCTAGAATTAACCAAGGCAATTATATCTCTGCGCCTGAGCCACGATGCAGCCAGTTTGGCCGAATTGCGTCAAGCTGCCGCTGTCACCGTAGAAGCTCACAAAGCGGGAATGGTGGCAACCCGAAATGCTCAAATTGAAGCGGGGGTGCGCGCTGCAATGGAAAGTGTCATCATCTCCAAAAACATGACCTATGCCTATCCCAGTATCGTGACTGTGCATGGAGAAGTGCTGCACAGCGAACATTATCACAATCCCCTACAAACAGGAGATTTGCTGTTAGCAGATGTCGGCGCGGAAACATCAACGGGATGGGCGGCTGATGTGACTCGCACTTGGCCGGTTTCTGGCAAGTTTTCTCCGACTCAAAGAGCGATTTATGATGTGGTTTTGGCAGCGCACGATGCTTGTATTGATAAAATTAGTCCGGGGGTGGAATATCAAGACATTCATCTGTTAGCTGCTCGGATTATGGCGGAAGGATTAGTTGATTTAGGTATTTTGCGGGGTAATGTTGAAGATTTGGTAGACATGGATGCTCATGCGCTATTTTTTGTGCACGGTATCGGACATTTAATCGGTTTGGATGTTCACGATATGGAAGATTTAGGCGATTTGGCTGGCTATGAAGAAGGAAGAACCAGAAGCAGTCGGTTTGGGTTGGGGTTTTTGCGGTTGAATCGAGTTTTGCGTCCGGGAATGCTAGTATCGATCGAACCGGGATTTTATCAAGTTCCGGCAATCTTAAATCACCCAGAAAATCGCGCTAAATATGAAGATTTTGTGAACTGGGAGGAGTTGGAAAAATTTGCCGATGTGCGCGGAATACGCATAGAAGATGATATACTTGTCCTCGATGAGGGTAGAGAAGTATTGACAGGGAAATTGCCCACAACAGCTCCAGAGATTGAGGAGTTAGTTGCGGTAAATACGTAAGTTGAGCCGAGTTAGATCGCACATACGCAGTTCCATCAGGTGTGAAAAAAGATAAAGATGAATAAAGGTTGGCAAATAAGTCTTTCGATATTAGCTAAAAAAGTGGTCTCGCAAGTCAGAAAATTCGCTGCACTAATACTTCCACGCATTGTTCGTAAACCTAGATCCTCGCGGCCTCCGATGCAAGCTGCATCTTTGCCCAGCAACGAAGAAGACAGGCTAGAAGCACTGCACCGCTACAACATTCTCGACACAGAAGCCGAAGCAGCTTTTGACGATCTAACAGCTTTAGCATCTTATATTTGCGGCACTCCGATTGCTTTAGTTAGCTTAATAGATTCTAACAGACAGTGGTTTAAATCCAAAGTTGGTCTGGAAGCGCCAGAAACTCCGAGAGAGTTAGCTTTTTGCGCCCACGCTATTTTAAATCCCAACGAATTGCTAGTTGTACCCAATGCTCTAGATGACGATCGCTTTGTCGGCAATCCGCTAGTAACTTCCGATCCAAATATTCGGTTTTATGCTGGAGCCCCGCTAGTAACTCCTGATGGTTATCCGATCGGCACTTTGTGCGCGATAGATACAGTTCCTCGTAATCTCACCCCAGAACAGCTAGAAGCGCTGCGGACTTTAGGACGGCAAATTATTCACCAGATGGAGTTGCGAATAAATCTGACTAAATTAAAGCGCGCACAGATCAAGAACAAACAAGTAGAAGAAAAACTCCGTTCTACAGACGAGCAAATTGTCAATTTTTTAGAAGGAATGAGCGATGCTTTTTTTGCTTTCGACACCCATTGGCGATTTACTTACGTCAATTACAAAGGCTCGCAATTTTTGAAGCGCTCGCAGGAAGAACTTTATGGTAAAAATTTTTGGGAAGAGTTTCCAGAATTCGTGAATTCGGATTTTTATAAAGAGTATCATGAAGCTGTCGCCAAACAAATTGGGGTGGCTTTTGAAAAATATTATCGTCCCTTAAAAGTGTGGCTGGAAGTCCGAGTTTTTCCTTCTCACGACGGCATTTCTGTGTTTTTTCATGACATAACTAAGCGCAGGCAGATGGAGTCTGCACTCATGAAAGAACAGAAAAAAACAGAAAGTTTACTGCTAAATATTTTGCCAGAACCGATTGTCACTCGGTTGAAGCACGAACCGGGGGTAATTGCAGACAAGTTTGAAAAAGCAACAATTCTTTTTGCTGACCTGGTGAATTTCACCCAAATTTCTACTACCATGTCTGCCACTAAATTAGTGTACTTGCTGAATGAAATTTTCTCAGCTTTTGACGGACTGAGTGAGAAGCACGGCTTAGAAAAAATTAAGACGATCGGGGATGCTTACATGGTAGCAGCAGGTATTCCCATTGAACGTCCAGACCACGCAGAGGCGATCGCCGAAATGGCGCTGGATATGCTAGTAGCAATTGAGAAATTAAATGTGAAGCTAGACGCGAAATTTGACCTCCGCATCGGGATTAATAGCGGCCCGGTGGTAGCGGGGGTAATCGGCACTAAAAAATTCATTTACGATTTGTGGGGAAATGCGGTAAATACAGCCAGCCGCATGGAATCTCACGGCATAACAGGCCGCATTCAAGTCAGCCACTATACTTATGACTTACTGCAGGATAAATATGAATTTGAAGATCGTGGCGAGATCGAGATTAAAGGTAAAGGGCAAATGCAAACTTATTTGCTGACGGGTAGAAAAACAGTAAGCGATCTCAAAATTGTAGAGTAAATAAAGCTAAGAGTTGAAAGTACCTGATTGTTGAGGAAACTCTGCAGGCTGCGATCGATCGCGCCTTCGAGGCGATCGCTCGCTCGGTAGAACGGCTGCTGCAGATCAACCAAATAAGATTATGCTATAGACAGAGATATCGCAGCAATCCTAGGCGCGGTACTCGACGTTATAAAAATACTAAGTTGAAGTCGTCGGAGCCTTTAATAATGGTTCAATTTCATATTCAAACCGATAGCGATATTCCAGCATCCACCCAACTATTCAATCAAATCAGGTTTGCGATCGCCTCGCGACAATTTCCGCCCGGACACCGCTTGCCCAGCACCAGACAGCTAGCCATGCAGACGGGTTTGCACCGCAACACCATCAGCAAAGTATACCGCCAGCTCGAAAATACCGGACTCGTAGAAGCCCAAGCAGGATCGGGCATTTACGTCCGCGCTCAAGGCAACGAAGTTGTAGGCAACAAACTCAAATCTCCGATCCTCGAAGAATATCCCCTGGCTAACAAAATAGTACAAGGAAGTATCGATCAACTGCTGGAACAGGGCTGTACGCTCAACCAAGCGAGGGAATTATTTTTGACCGAAATTGACTGGCGGCTCAGGTGCAGCGCCCGCGTGGTCGTCACAGCCCCCACAGAAGACATCGGCGTGGGTGAACTGATGGCGAAAGAACTCGAACAAGCTCTCCGTATTCCCATACAGTTAGTGCCGATGGAACAGCTAGGTACTTTTTTGGATCAAATCTCTTCGGGAACTGTGATCACGAGTCGATATTTTATCGGAGAAGCAGAATCGATTTCGGCACCGCGTTCAGTGCGAGTTATTCCCGTAGACATCTATGACTACAGCCAGGAAATCCAGCTAGTCGGGGGTTTGCCGAAAGACAGTTATTTGGGTCTCGTTAGCCTGAGTCCGGGAATGCTACGATCGACCGAAGTCATCATCCACAGCATCCGGGGAGAGGATTTGCTGGTGATGACGGCCTTGGTTTCAGACGAGTACAAGATTAACTCGATCGTGCGATCGGCCAGAACAATTTTTTGCGACCAACCGAGTTTTGCTACAGTTAAAGCTGCCATCAATGCGGCTAGAGAAGATATTATTCGTCCCCCGCAACTGATCTGCTCCGAAAATTACATCGGATCTAAGTCGATTAATTTGCTCAAGCGCGAGTTGGGCTTGGGATGATACCATTTTCGATTTTCGATTTTCGATTTTCGATTAAAAAATTGGGAATGACTGCATAATGGTTGGGATATTCTTTAGAGTTGCATCCTTTTGGGAACTGGTATAATTCCCAATTCCTAATGGGCGTAAGCTGCCCACGGCGCACCCTAAATAATTAGGTTATTCGTCCAGGACTGAACTTGTAACTTTCAACTTCCAGTACCCGATACCGGATACCCAATTCCCAACTACCAATTACCAATTACCAATTACCAATTATCCATGACAATTGAAATCCAACCTTCAATTAATGTTAAAACGGCGATCGAAAGCCGGCGGGCCGCGCGCAGCTTCCAACCCGATCCGATTCCCCCAGCAATCTTGGCAGAGATTTTGCGATTGGGAGTGCGATCGCCCTCTGGTTACAACTTGCAGCCTTGGCGGTTTATCGTACTTCAAAACGCAGCCAGCAAAGAAAAATTAAAAACTTGCGCCTTCGATCAGCGCCAAGTGGTAGAAGCCCCAGTAGTATTAATCTGTTGTGGCGATCGGCGCGCCGGCAGCCCCGAAAACACCGAAGCCGTCATCGAATTGGGCAAAACCACAGGCGCAATGAATGACAATTTAGCAGGTTATATGCGACAAGCAATCCCGCAATTGTTCGAGAACCGTCCCTGCTTCGACTCCCTAGAAGCTTGGACAAACAGACATACAATGCTTGCAGTAGCCCACTTAATGATTGTGGCTAAAAGTTTTGGGGTAGACAGTTGTCCGATGGAAGGTTTTGTCAGCGCTAAGGTGAAAGAAGCCTTTCAAATCCCCGAAGAAGTAGATGTTTGCTGTTTGCTGCCGCTTGGTTATGCAGCCGCACCTTTCAAACAATATGGCGGGCGTTTTGACGTGACTCAAGTTTATTACAGCGAAAGTTATGGACAGGCTTTGCAAGCTGAGATTTGAGAGTTAAGATTTTGTGGCAACTTGAATTTTCCGAGTTAAGATTTGGAATGAATCGATGCCCAAGTTCAACCTAATCAAAAAACCCGACTGTTCTGCAATCTAAAATCTAAAATTCAAAATCTAAAATCGAAACTTGTGAGATAAGACAGAGGAGAAAATATGACAGCAGCAACGATCCAAAGCAACGCCCAACTTCTAGAAGTAAAATTGCAGCAACACTTGCAAGCAGCCGGATTTAAAAACTTACCGCTTTATATTAGTTGCGATTTTCGAGATGAATCTTTAACGGTTGTGGGAGAACACCCGCGCAGTTTAGTTCTCAAAGCCAAACCGACTTTTGCGGTGCTAGAAGCAGCAATTCTCGAAATAAAACCAGAATCTATTCAACAGATTGGACTTTGCCTAAAAATTACCGGGCAAAAACAGCCTTATGCTTTCCATTCTTTTACCATGCACAACCCTGTTTTGTCAAAACCAAAAACAGTGCTGTTGTTCAAAAAAACCGAGAATCCCCCTGCTGAAGAAACGGGGATAGTCTTAACAGAAAATGTGGTACAGACGGCGGATGTAGAGGAGGAGATACCGTTAGAAACAGATGAGAAAGATGCGTGGGATGAAGAATATTTCCCCAATTTTTCTGAGAGTTCCAGCAATTCCGATCCGATCGCCTTCAGCGTGCAAGCAATCCCGGCAGATATTGCAGACAATCCCTTCAATCCGCTGGATATGGAAGCGGTAACAGTTGCCCAAAAACCCAAGCAGTCACCGTTTGCGATGCTGGCTGCAGTAGGAATCATCAGTGTCGCCGCGCTAGTTTTGGCAGGCGGTTATTATATGCTGAGCCGCCCCTGCGTCATCGGAGAATGTAGTGCTTTAGCTAAGGCCAAACAGTTGAGCGAGAATTCGACGAAGACGCTGAAAACCTCAAAAGTTGCCAACAGCCCCCAAGAAGCGCAGAAACAGTTAAAACAGGCGATCGCCCTTTTGGAACCGATTCCCTCCTGGTCAATTCATCGCGGTGAAGCTCAAAGCGCCTTGGAAAGCTATCGTTCGCAAAATCAGAATTTAAACTCTGCGATCGATGCAGCGCGGCTCGCACAGTCAGCAGCCCAGAAAACCCAAAATCCGCCTTATTCTGCCGAGAAGGGGCAGGAAGCGCAAGCTCTGTGGCAAAGTGCGATCGCCGAACTCGGAGAAATCCCCGCAGACAGTCCAGTTTATCCGTTTGCTCAGAAAAAAAAGCAGGAGTACCGGAAGAATGTAGCAACTGGAAATCGGCAGTTAAGCACAGAGAAAACAGCGGAAAAAACGCTGCTCGCCGCCAAAAATACAGCCCAAATAGCAGAAGCTCGCGAAGCCGTAGCTCAGACAGCCGAGACTTGGGATCAAGTGCAATCAGGTTGGGAAGAAGCCCTCGTAATCCTATCAGAAATTCCCACGAACACGACATCTTACCAACAAGCTAAACTGTTAGTTCCCAAATACGAAACCAAACTTTCCGAAGCTCGCGAGCGCAAAAATGTCGAAGGAATTTCGGAAAATGCCTATACTCAAGCTGTGACTTTAGCAGCGGAAGCTCAAATTTTTGAGGGCAAAAACGCCTGGTTTAAAGCATCAGAATCCTGGCGAAGAGCTTTGAGTTACGCGGAGCAAGTGCCGGCGGCAACTGCCTATTCTCAGAAAGCCCAACCGCTGATCGCTTCCTACACAACTTCATTGCAGCAAGCAGAAGTAAAGTTGCAGGAAGAAAGGAACATGCAAAAAGCCCGTACTGATTTAGATAGAACTTGCAAAGGCAACCCCAAGATTTGCGACTATACTGTTAGCAAAGATTTGATTGCGGTGCAGATGACTCCAGGTTACGTGCAGAAACTCCAACAAACTTTCATTCAAGCAAACAACAACAATGCTGTGAAGACTCGCCAAGCTGTAGAAAACCACGTTCAAACGTTGCAAAAAGCTTTGGAGGCGATCGCCGAAAACGCCAAAATCCCGATGCAGGTGTACGATGGCGAAGGCAAGCGGATTGGGAGCCACGAACCGAAGTAGCCGGGATTTGAACATATTGTAGGGTTGGTTGACCGCGGCAATTCAATTAAGCCACCAATAGGTAAATATTTAACCGCGGCTAACCCAACAAATAGATTTTGGCAAGGGTATTGAGTTACTCCGCAATCAATCCAGCTTGAAAAACTTGTTGTGCCGTCAAATTCAACTCTGGAAAAGTTGACGACTCAATTTTATCATTTCCCCGAAACAAACTCACCTCATACTCGCCATCAACCAACTGATAAACCGATATCGTTGGTTGCTTGGGATTCCCGATAAACCTGCGGCCGCCCAAACCGAGATAATCCACAATCCAGTATTCAGGAATCCCGATTAGTTCGTATTCGCCTACTTTTTTGATGTAGTCATTTTGCCAGTTGGTACTAACTACTTCAATAACCAGCGGAATTGATGCTCCTTGAGTCACAGTAGAGAATTTTTGCCATAAAGGTTCTGATGCTAAGTTGGGGCGATTTAAGATCGGAATATCGGGCGAATAGGCTGATTCGTTTTCCGGCGGCTTAACTAATGCTTGTTTGGGGATGAAGTACGGCAGGTTTAGCCTGACAAATTCAAGAGTTAATTTCGAGGCTAAGAAACCGATAACTTCTTCATGTTTTCCCGGTGGCTGGGCTATTTCAATAATCCCTCCCTTGTGCAGTTCGTAACGTCGGTTTTCGGGTTTCCATTCCGCAAATTCTTCAAAAGTTACTGGTTGATTTGGAGTTTTAATCATGGTAAATTATCCCGATATCTTGTCCTATAAATCAATCATAATTATTGTAGGGGCGGGTTCACCGACAATCTTTAATGTCAGTCCTAGATTCCCTAAACCCGCCCCGACTAGATATTTATGTACAGATTATATGAGTTGTCAGTTATCAGTCATTTGGGCGGGGCGGGTTTATGAGATTTATCATTTTTATCGGAGATGTTGGTGAACCCGCCCCTACGATAATTCGGGTTAATTTATATTCTATCTGGTGTTCCCAATGCCCAATGCCCAATTCCCAATTACCATTTGATCAATTGTGCATCTTGATTAAAAAACTTCCGGGACAATCCCTCAGTCAACAGCAGAGTTGCGATTACAGTTGCCAGCGCTAACACAAACATAATCAAAATCTGGTAAGATGCTGCATCGAGAGGACTGACACCGCTCAGCATTTGACCTGTCATCATTCCCGGTAAAGTTACGATTCCTACCACCGTCATTGTATTTAAAAGCGGGATTAATCCAGCTTTTATCGCATCTTTGCGGTACTGCTTTACTGCTTGCTGCGGCGTCGAACCTAAACTTAAATGGGTTTCTATTTCTAACTGGCTGCTATTAACTGTACTGACAAGTCTTTCGCCCGCGATCGCCCCGGAGTTCATGGCATTGCCCAAAATCATACCCGCTAAGGGAATCAGGTATTGCGGTTCGTACCAAGGGTCAGGTTGCAAAATTAGCAAGTTTGTATAGGCAAGAGTCAAGGCCGTACTTATCAAAATTGAACCCCAAACTAAGGGCAGTAAGTTCTTGATTTTTTTGCTGATGCGGTTGCTGGCAACCATGCTAGCAGTTGTCAGCATGATTGCTAAAACTGCTAAAACCAGCCAAGGATTTTTCCCCTCCGGGTCAAATATAACTTCGAGCACGTACCCGACTAAGATTAGCTGGATCAGGGTGCGCCCTGCGGCGATCGCGATCGCCCCCTCCAATCCCAATTGCTGCCACGCCGAAAGCCCGATCGCGATCGCCACCATCCCCAAAGCCCAACCCAAATCAGTAAAATCTAGCAGAATTAACACCGGCCCACCCTTTCGATAATGTGATTGTTTGCCTGTCCAAATATAAGATATTTGAATAAAGGTTTCTGAGAAACAGTTTTGCTGCAAGAATTTGCTTTGATAATGCTTGAAATTTGTGGTGTCAAAAGTGAATAATGTTCCCCCCCTCGACTTAACCCGCCAATACGCGCTCCTTGGCGACGAAATAACCGCTGCGGTGCAAAAAGTGCTTGCCTCTGGCGGCTACGTAGGCGGCCCGGCCGTCAAGAGTTTTGAACGAGAGTTCGCCGACTACATCGGCGTTTCCGAGTGCGTTGGCTGCAACTCCGGCACCGATGCCTTGATTTTGGCCTTGCGAGCTCTCAAAATTGGCCCTGGCGATGAAGTGATTACCACTCCTTTTACCTTTTTTGCTTCGGCTGAGACAATTAGCGCCGTCGGCGCCACTCCAGTATTTGTCGATATTGACAGCGAGACTTTTAATCTGGATGTCGAGCTCCTCGAAGCGGCAATTACCGACAAAACCAAGGCAATTATGCCCGTCCACATCTTCGGCCAACCGGTAGACATGACTCGGCTGATGGAAATTGCGACTCGGCACAATTTAGCCGTAATTGAAGATTGCGCCCAGTCTGTCGGGGCCCAGTGGCAGTCTCGAAAAGTCGGCAGCATTGGCCATGTCGGCTGCTTCAGTTTTTATCCGACCAAAAACTTAGGCGCTTGCGGTGACGGTGGCGCGGTGACGACAAACGATCCAGCCCTCGCAGCTTCGATGCGAGTGCTCAAAGAACACGGACAGTCTTCTAGGTATTTCTACGAAGAAATCGGCTACAACAGCCGTTTAGATGCCCTGCAAGCGGTGATTCTCAGCATTAAATTGCGATATCTCGACAGTTGGAACACTCAGCGACAGGAGAAAGCGGCACTTTACAGCGAATTTCTCTCCCGCGTGCCCGGAGTTGCCATCCCCAAAGAATTGCCCGAAGCAAAAGGAGTTTGGAATCAATACACGATCCGGCTGACAACTCCAGAAGACGCCCAAAATCCCTCTGGCAATTTTCGAGATTGGATGCGGGCTCAGTTGCAGGAAGCTGGCATCGGTTCGATGGTTTACTATCCGTTACCTTTGCACCTGCAACCTGTTTACAAATCTTTGGGTTATCAAGCAGGTCAGTTGTCAAAGGCTGAGCAAGTTTGTCGCGAAGTCTTGTCTTTGCCGATGTTCCCGGAACTGTCGAGGGATCAACAAGAGCGGACGATTTATGGGCTGAAAGATTGCTTGGCAAAGGCCGATCGCATCCGGTAGCTTTGGCGCGATGGCATCAGCGAGGGAAATGCAGGAGGAGAAAAGAATTGCAGGGTTGCAGTGGTGTGAGAATGTGCAGCGGTCAGTCGATTTTAGATTTTAGATTTTAGATTTTAGATTTACCCCACAGATAAATCTGGGATCTTGAACTAGGGTCTAAAATTTTTATCTCTCCACGACTTAAGTACGTAGCACGGTATCCGTTGTTGGGCTGGGTCAGGGAGAGCTGTTAAGTATTTTGACCGATCACTTGTACTTTTATGTACTATATTTAATGAAAAGAAACAAATTTAGGCTAGCAATCCGCCTCGAACGGGTGCATTTTCCGCTCGCCTAAAACTTGCAGTGCGATCGGTCAATGATGAAGAAGGAAGTTCGGCAACGGATTCGCTCGACGGATGTAACGGATTTCAGGAAGAGGGAAGAG
The DNA here is from genome assembly GCF_036702395.1 of Microcoleus sp. D3_18_C2. NCBI lineage: Bacteria > Bacillati > Cyanobacteriota > Cyanophyceae > Oscillatoriales > Microcoleaceae > Microcoleus > Microcoleus sp. D3_18_C2. The sequence continues at coordinate 24,520 of NZ_JAUBTG010000026.1, forward strand.
GGAAGAAGGAAGAGGGAAGAAGGAAGAATAAAGAATAAAGAATGTTGGAACTTTCGACTTCTAATCCCCGATACCCGATGCCCGATGCCCGATGCCCGATGCCCGATGCCCGATGCCCGATGCCCGATGCCTGATGCCTGATGCCCGATGCCCGATGGCCGATGCCCAATTCTCAATTTAACCTGTAATTTTCAGAAGATAAGAGGAAAATAAACGAGTGCCTCAGTATCAATTCACTCAGGCTAGACGCTACGATCCACAAGCGATCGCTCAGTATTACCGCAAACGTCCTTGGAAAGCAATTTGGCGCGCAATTACCGTTATTTGGTCTTTTGCAGGCTTCGTTCTGGGGATGCTGTGGGACAGTTGGCAGCATGAAGTCGCAGCACACCAGCCGGAACGGGCCACCCACCTACGACAAATACTTACTCGCTTGGGCCCCACTTTCATTAAAGTCGGCCAAGCCCTTTCTACCAGACCGGATTTGATCCGCAAAGACTTTCTCGAAGAATTGATCAAACTTCAGGATCAATTGCCGCCGTTTGACTCGGTGCGCGCTTTCGAGATTATTGAAGCGGAACTCGATCGCAAAATTAGCGAAACCTACAGCGAAATCTCCCCCGAACCTGTCGCCGCGGCAAGTCTTGGTCAAGTCTACCGAGCTCGCCTCCTCACCGGGGAAGCAGTAGCAGTCAAGGTTCAGCGACCGAATTTGCTGCCCGTATTGAGCCTTGACCTTTACTTAATGCGCTGGGCCGCTGGATGGTTGGGCCCGTTGCTGCCGCTGAATCTCGGTCACGACCTTTGTTTGATCGTCGATGAATTCGGTATCAAATTGTTCGAGGAAATTGATTATATCAATGAAGGCCGCAACGCCGAGAAATTTGCGACAAATTTTGCCGACGACCCGACAGTAAAAGTTCCGAGCATTTACTGGCGCTATACTTCAAATTGCGTTCTGACTCTTGAATGGATTGACGGCATCAAGCTGACAGATATGGAAAGTGTTAAAGCCGCAGGTTTGGATACCGATAGTTTAATTGAAGTCGGAGTCCGCAGCGGTTTGCGGCAGTTGCTGGAACACGGATTTTTTCACGCTGACCCCCATCCGGGAAATCTGTTTGCCTTAGCGGACGGCCGCATGGCTTACATTGATTTTGGGATGATGGATCAGATGGAAGAAACAACTAAAGAAACTTTGGTTGATTCTGTCGTTCATTTGATCAACAAAGATTACTTACAATTAGCGAAGGATTTTGTCAAACTTGGCTTTTTGACTCCAGATACAGATATTATGCCGATCGTCCCGGCGTTGGAATCTGTACTGGGTGATATCGTCGGCGAAAAGGTGTCAGATTTTAACTTCAAGACGATTACAGACCAGTTTTCGGAGTTGATGTACGATTATCCTTTCCGGGTGCCGGCGAAATTTGCCTTAATTATTCGCTCTCTGGTGACAGAAGAAGGTTTGGCCCTGACGCTGAATCCGAATTTCAAGATAGTCGAGGTGGCGTATCCTTATGTAGCGCGACGTTTGTTGAACGGAGAATCTCCGGCTCTGCGGCGGCGTCTGATTGAGGTATTATTCAAAGATGGCAAATTCCAGTGGAACAGGTTAGAGGACATGATCGCGATCGCCCGATCGGATCGCAGTTTCGACTTGCTCCCCACCGCCCAACTAGGCTTGCAATTTTTGCTGTCCGAGGAAGGCTCGTTTTTGAGACGCCAGCTAATGTTAGCTTTGATTGAGGACGATCGAATCCACACCGAAGAAGTTCGCAGCCTGTGGAACTTAGTCAAGGAAGATTTGCAGCCCAGTCGCCTGTTCAACGTTGCTCTAGGCGCTTTGACGGAGTTTTCCACAGCAGGGGCAGCCGCGCTAACTCGATTTTAATTAGAAGGAAGTTCGGCAACGGATTCGCTCGACGGATGTAACGGATGTCAGGAAGAAGGAAGAGGGAAGAAGGAAGAGGGAAGAAGGAAGAAAAATAATTCTACTCTTGCCAATTCCCAATTCCCAATTCCCAATTCCCAATTCCCAATTCCCAATTCCCCATTCCCCATTTCCAATTACCCAAATTAAGGAATTATTCGTGTATTATTTTCCAGAACCTCCCTATTTTTTAATGTCGGCTGGATTACTAGCAGGTATGGCTTCCGGCGTAGCATTTGAAGCAACTCTCAAACAATCCGTACAACAATGGTCTAAAAATCGTTCTACTCGCACCTTGGCTAACCTGCCAAGGCTGCAATTGGTCATACCTTTTCTGGGAATGGCGGGCGGTATTTGTGTATTTTTAGCTTCGGGGATGGAGATTTTTGGCTTCCCCAAACTACTTTGTTATGCCCTAGCTTTGCCACTGACGGTACTCACTGGCTGGCTAGTTTGGACTCAGCTAGGTAAGCTTTTGATCGAGTTAGAACGCGGAGGTTCCCAAGCGCTGGATTTAGATTCTTTTGAACAATGAAAGTTAACTATCAACCTCTTTTTATCAGAAGGAAGGGGGTTGATAGTTATCTAGGATTATCCTATTTGATGCTTTTTGAACCGCAGAGAACGCAGAGAACGCAGAGGAAGACAAAGAAGAAGATGACAAGTTAGGCAATAATTTGTGTAAAATTTTTAAAATCTAAAATCTAAAATCTAAAATCGAATGAGTATTTTAATTGTTACAGGTGCGGCGGGATTTATTGGCTCTAACTTAGTAGAAACTCTTTTAAATCGAGGGGAGACGGTAATTGGTGTTGATGAGTTCAACGATTATTACGATCCGGATCTCAAGCGCAAGAATATTGCTCGCTTTGAAAAGTATCCGGGTTTTGAATTGGTGGAAGGCGATATTTTGTCTCTAAATTGGCGTGGTCTTTTATCTGATGCTAAGGTGATATTTCATCAGGCGGCGCAAGCAGGAGTTCGTGCTAGCTGGGGCGACGGTTTTCGCAGCTATACGGAACGCAATATTAACAGCACTCAAGTATTGTTAGAAGCGGCAAAAGATGCGCCAAGATTGCAAAAGTTTGTCTATGCTTCTTCTTCTTCAATTTACGGCAATGCTGAATCTTTTCCCACGAATGAAAACGCTTGTCCGCAGCCGGTTTCTCCCTACGGAATTACGAAGTTAGCCGGTGAACGTTTGTGTGGGCTTTATTACAAAAATTTTGGTCTTCCGACTACTTCCCTGCGCTATTTTACTGTTTACGGGCCGAGACAGCGCCCCGATATGGCTTTTCACAAGTTTTTTAAGTCGATTTTGTTTGATGAGGCGATTTCTATTTTCGGCGACGGATTGCAAACGCGGGATTTTACGTTTATCAGCGATTGCGTTGCGGCGAATTTAGCGGCGGCTGAGGTTCCTGAAGCTGCGGGGGAAGTTTTTAATATTGGTGGGGGAAGTCGGGTGGTTTTGAAGGAAGTTATTGATACAATACAAAGGATTGTCGATCGACCTATTCGCATAGATTTTACCGAAGCTGCGAGGGGAGACGCGCGGCACACTAGCGCAGATGTGTCTAAAGCCAAGAAAATCTTAGGTTATCAGCCGCAGGTTTCTCTAGAAGAAGGATTGAGGCGCGAATGGGAGTGGATTCAGTCTTTGTACAGTTAGATACTATTTATCCCCAAAATTCCGCAACTTAAATTGAACATTATTAAGTTTTCTCATTCCCCAACTTTTGAGATTTCTCCCCAAGCGAACCAACACATTTGGAGGCACGAGTTTTGGCTGTGTTTCCGACGAATTCAAATAGCGGTAATGCAGAAATACATCTCGGTAAGGAATCTCCACATCTTCACCAGCACACAAGCGAGTAAACTTTGCAGCCGAAATACTCATGTAATGCAAATAAGTAAGCCGCCGTCCTTTATCATATAAAACATCATCTATCACATCAAATTGAGAAGACCAATGATTTCCCGTTACCTGTTCGGGTTCAGCATATGCAAAGTTGTAAAAAGATATTTTGCTGCGGGCGACTAAATAGTTAAGTAAAGATTGGTCAGCCCCCCGCAAAGACATAATTTCCGCTTCTCCTGATGTTAATTTTTCTAAAAATTGAGAGCAATTATTTCGATTTAAAACCCCCGCTTTTGACGCAAACCAACCCGCACAAAAAGTATGAGATTGCAGTCCGTCAATATTTAAAATTTGAGGTAATTTGGGGGAGGACAAATCAAATATATAATTGAGGTCGGATTTGTATTGAAAATCGTTTGCTACCCAATCAAAATCATCAAGTTTTTGATAAATATAATCTAGAGAACCCATTAACAGAGTGTCTGCATCAAAATAGATAAATTTATCAAAAGGGCCGTCGAAACAACATAATTTTCGGTGCATTTCCAAACATTGAACTGGTTCCCAACCTTGAGATTTCCATACTTTTTGAGCTTTTGCATGAGTTTTCCAAACTTGAGTCGCAAAGTCTTCCCATAAAATGATGGAATCGGTATTTTCAAACAGGGTGACATGAGGACGAGTTGCAATTTCTACTTGCACTTTTTTCATTCTGTCATCATAGGGAATGATGCAAACAGGAATATTTTTTGCCCCGTTGACTTCGAGACTGTTCAATAAAGCGACTAAGTGGTCGAAAACAACATCGTTTGCCAGAATATAAATGCCATCAGTCATCGGATTTTAGATTTTAGATTTTAGATTTTAGATTGAAGAATTATACTCATTCAAACCTTGTTTGGCATCAAAAACACCAC
>NZ_JAUBTG010000026.1:29330-86184 GCF_036702395.1 Microcoleus sp. D3_18_C2
CAAATTTAGGAATTGTGGAACAGGCATCTTGCCTGTTCTTCCAAGCTTGTTTGGTGTCAAAAACACCACCAAATTTAGGAATTGTGGAACAGGCATCTTGCCTGTTCTTCCAAGCTTGTTTGGTGTCAAAAACACCACCAAATTTATGAATTGTGGAACAGGCATCTTGCCTGTTCTTCCAAGCTTGTTGATAATGATACAACATATGAGTTTATCCTCACCTACTGAAAGCCAGAAATATTTTTTGCACTAAATTTGGTTTTTCCTCATTGAGATAACGATAATGTTTCCAAAGTTGCCAATAAGGACTACCCGATTTAATCGGTATTCCAGCCCAGTGAATATATTTTAACCTTTTGCCTTTGTCATAAAGAACATAATCTATTTCTTGAAAATGTTTAGAACCAGCCCAGCTTCCAGGTTCGGTTGCTGAATCTTTAACCAGGTTGCAGCGTTTGGGAATCAGTTTAAGAATGATATAATTTAGTATAGGTTGATCGGTGACATTTTGAGTAAAGTCAAAATATTCTCGATGCTGCGAACATTCTTGCAAAATTTCATACATTTGCGATTCTGTAATCGTTCCTTTTCTCGAAGCCCAAAAGCCGCTGTTGAATACATCTTGAAGCTGTGAGTCTGTAAAGATATTTTGTTCTTTTACAGCGGGTGAAAATACATTTCGCAGTTTTTCGCTGAGGTGGTGATAGTCGCAGCAAAAAAAGTCTACTTCTGATAGTTTGTTTAAGTTGGCTGCGATATCTTCAAAGACGATGATATCGGTATCGATGTACAGAAATTCGTCAAGGGGGCCAAACCAGGCGGCGAGTTTTCGCATTTTGTTGGGGAGGGCTAAAAAGTTGCGATCGAACATTTGGCCAATTTCTCTGGTAAACTGTTCCACAAACTCCAGATTTGGGAACAATTGCACACCGTGGAGACTGCTGAGTGCGGCTGCGACTTGCTGATAATTGTCGTCGAAGGGAATCAGAAAAACAGGTACTTGACAATTGTACAGACGTATGCTGTTTAGAAGGGCGATCGCACTTTCGATCACCTTATCATTCGCAACAATATAAATACCGCGATTCATACATTTATCCTCAACCTTCTCAATACCCTGGTTAACAAATTCGCCCCAGAAACCTCAGTATAAGACTTGGGCGCTTGGGCAAAAATCGGACGCTTTGACGGTTCGCGGAGATAGCGGTAATGCAGGAACAAATCGCGATAGGGAAACTCAATATTTTCCCCCGCACAAACTCTCCGAATTAAATCCGGCGGCACACCAATATAATGAATGTAAGTAAGTCGGTTTCCCTTGTCGTACAAAATCTGATCTTGCTCTTCAAAATGTTTAGAAGTGACACTGCACCCAGTTTTTTCGCCATCCGGGAGGCTATAAGCAAAATTATAGCTATTCATCCCCGTTTTCATCACCATATAATTGAGCAACGGCTGTTCTCCCGCACCTTTATAGAGAATTTCCGCCTCGCCCGATTGCAGTTGAGCTAACAGCCATTCCCTAGTATCTTGCTCAAACAATCCTTGCTTGCTGGCGTAAAATCCCGAACAAAATATTTCCGAGTCTATCCGATTTTGCTCAAAAACTTCGAGCAGTTTCGGCGACTTAATATTGTATACTTTAGTTGGAGCTCGAAATTGAAAATCATAAACCACAAAATCCGATTCCTCTAACTTCTGAAAAACCGCATCAAGGGAATTCATCACCAAAGTATCCGCATCCATATAGATAAAATTTTCAAACGGGCCGTCGAAAGCGCAAAAGCGCCGATGTGCGCCGTAAAGCCGGAATTTTTTGCGATTCAAACGCTCTGGTGCGGCTGCTTGCATGAATTTATCCCATCGCTGGATTGATGCGCTATCTTCATAAATAAAGACGTTGGGACGGTTGACAATTTCTGCTTTGATTTGCTCTATTTGGTCGTCGAAAGGATAAATACAGACGGGAATAGTTGAGCCTAAGATAACTTCAATACTGTTGAGCAAGGCAATTAGTTGGTCGTAAACTGTATCGTTGGCTAGCGTGCAAATTCCATTCATATATAGTTGCTCAATTATATCGTGTCCGCTCGATTAATCACGATTTAAAGCTTTCAAATAAAAGTCTATCGGCATCGGGCAAAAATGACAAGACATAAAAATCATCGCCGGATACTACAAACCGAAAACGAGAGACTACGCTAAAACACAAGCCACGCGAAAACCAACGTCTATAGCCCGGAAGCTAGCCGAATATCTAAGACGAGTGGCACTGCGGCAATATACCGCAGAATATTCCCAGGAACCGCCACGCTGCATACGTTTATCATTTGCGCCAGTTTCCCAAGAACTTCCGTCAGTTGGTGCACCGTTATAGTTTTCGTGCCAGGTATCGCTGCACCACTCCCAAACATTGCCGTGCATATCGTACAGTCCAAAGGCATTGGGGGTAAAACTCCCGACATCCGTTGTTTCTCGGCTGCGATGATAAGAGTCTGTGGGGGGAGCGTTTGCGTAGGCAGGGTATTTGTCATGGTTGACTAATTCTATGGTAATGGTTTCCCCAAAATGAAATGGCCCTGTTGTACCCCCACGACAGGCGTATTCCCATTCTGCTTCACTCAGGAGGCGATATTTTTTCCCGGTTTTTTCTGAGAGTTTGTCGCAGAATTTGACGGCATCTTGCCACGACACACCTATTACAGGACGTTTTTCACCTTTGACAACCGATGGATTTTTTTCCATCACTGCTCGCCACTGTGCTTCGGTGATGGGATACTTACCAGCAAAAAAAGCGGGTACTTTTACTTGATGCTGCGGACTTTCCCTCTCTTTTCTACCTTCTTCTGTTTCTGGCGAACCCATCATAAATACCCCGTCGGGAATCGATACCATTTCGAGCACAACTGAGTTCCCTAAGTCTTCAGGGAAGAAGCGAGCAAAGAACTGACTACGGCTGTTTTCCTTTCCTGTAGCATCGACTGCGATAACATCAAATTCAAAAGAGCTACGTAAATGTTGTTGAATCTTCTCCTCATCTCTATTTCTCAGCAGCGAATAGGCGGCAAACTTCACCGCCATTGATCCATCTTGCAGTGCCCCAATTATTAAATCTAAACCTGCATCTCCATATTTGAGCGCTTCAGATAGTGCAGCAATTTTTACCTCAAGAATCGGTGAAGCCAAACGACTCTTAACGCCGGGAATCCCACCTAAAACAGCAGCACCTATGGGGGGAGGATTTTGACCGCCGAGTACGGCATCGTATTCTCTGGGTTGATTTTGGTTTTCTGTCATGGCGCTATTTCCTAAGATGCAAAGTTAGACAGCCAATTGAGCAAGTTTAATTCGTGGAGAATGATTTGTCTGGCTTCAGCAATTTTTTCCCTCGCTTCATGCCAATAATCCGGCGTAGCTACAACCTCTTTAATAAATTCTACTCCTTTCTCATCCAAACTCGACAGCCGCAGAAAACTCCCCGCCGGCAACAATTTATCCGCCGCCGAACCGCCGTAATAAATTGGCAAACACCAAGCTAACAAAGCATCCCAAAGCTTCTCGCTGACATACCAATCGTTTTCGGCATAATTTTCAATAGCTAAGTTGTAATAGTATGGTGCGACGGCGTGCCATTTATTGTTCATAGTGCCGTTTCCGCGCGCCCAAGTTGGCAAGTTTCGCCCGTAAAGGTCAAAGTCTAATTCTTGTGCTTGCAGCAATTTGATAAAGTCTAATCTGTGGCGGTGATTGGCGGTGCGGCTAACACCTGAAGTAATCCAAGAACAGGATTTAGTTTTCGGCGGCGCCGGCATTTCATCTAGTTCTCGAAACGAGTTAGAGTGATACCAAATCGCGGGCATATAATCGGGTTTTGGTGCGAAATCGTCGGGCCCGGAAACGTAACCGCAATAAAGTTTGGCTTGTTCGTAGTTGGCTTTGGTAATCTCAATTACTTCTGGTAATGGCGGCTCGCGGATCAGGTAAATTATGCGTTCCTTGGGGACACCGCGCAATTTTTCTCGAATGTCGTTTTCGGGATTTCTGGGGCTTGGACGGCGGATTTTGTCGAGCCAGGATTGCTGTTTGGAAGGTTGGGGAAAGTCGAATTGATACATGAGTAAAAAGTCTGGTTCGGGGTGGTTGGCGAGCATTTGAATGTTGCCCCAGTTGCCGAAGTTTTGGGAGGTTTGTTGCCACAGCCAGTCGCTTTGACTCATGCCTGGATAGGTGGTGATTGTGCCGATGATTTTTGGGTTCATATCTAATAATAAATCTGGTTTTTGCGTGTGGGCGGGGCGGGTTTATGAGATTTTTTATTTGAGGCGATTATGGTTGGTAAAACCCGCCCCTACGGATTTTAAATGTGGTTTTTGCTTTTGGCAGGGCGGGTTTATGAGATTGTTTATTTGAGGCGATGATTGTTGGTAAAACCCGCCCCTACGGAATTTTGAATTATCGGATATCGCACTTGCTGATCCACATAACCCATAATTCTCTCGATCCTGTTTTCCCACGAAAATTGCTTGACAAAATCCATTGTTTCTGCATAACCTTCGGTTTTCCTCGGATATTCGGTTAAACAATCTCGAATGCTTTGCGCGAACTGGTGCGGGTTATCCGGTTCGCACCAAGTTGCTGCTATATTTCCCGATTTAAATTCCATTAAAGACGCAATCTCCGTCGCTACAATCGGGGTTCCCGATGCCATGTAATCAAAGAATTTTAAAGGAGATGTGAATGTCGCGGCTTCTGTCAAACAGTGCGGGTGAGTCAAAACATCGGCTGCTTGCAGCAAGCTAGCTAGTTGATTTTGAGGGAGGTAGCCGAGAAATTTAATGTTGTTAACTTGCTTGGATTTGGCTAATTGCTGGTAGGCTGTTACTTGGGATGAATCACCGCCGGCGATCGCAAATTGAACCAGCGGCAATTCCTTAGCCACATCCACCAACATATCGACACCTTTAAACGGGTAAAGTCCCCCTGCATAAACTGCTAAATGCCGTCTGTCATCTTCTAATAATTGCTGTCGCCAATTCTGGGCTGCTTCTGTTTGTCTCGCGAGAAACAAATGGTTAAAACCATTGTGCAGTGTAATTACTTTTTCCGGCGGCATTCCATTCTTAATCATGCTGTCTCGGACAGTATGGGCAACAGTTACGGAAATCTGAAACAGAGGATTGCGGATAATTTCTGATTCAAATTGCTTGTTTTCATGGTGGTGCTGTTCGTAGATAGCGGGAATACCGTTTTTAATGGCAGCTTTGACAAAGTTCCAGTCGCGGCTGTGGACAATTTGAGTCGATTTAAGCAGGTGAATCGGTAAGTAGTATTTTGATACTATTGTACTCGCACTCGTCCACTTGCTGTCGCAAAGGTCGATCGGCCACGGCATCGGTAAATCTGCTACTTTTAATTTATCTTGAATATTGTAAATTTTGGCAAGTTTGTCATCGGGTTTCCTGGGTTGAAAAGGAAAAAGCCAATCAACTGGATTCAAAGCACTCCAGCCTTTGCGGAGATATACCAAAACTGCTGGTAAACCGAGATTTGCTGCGGCATTGGCAGAGTGTGCAACTTGAACTAAGCTTGCTACATTGGGTTGCGGCAAGATATTTCTGGTAAAAAATACATAATATTTAGACATGGTAATTGGTAGTTAGTAAATGGTAATATCATGTCCGATCGATTGACCGCGATTAAAGGCCGGGGCGGGTTTACAGATTTTCCCGTTTTTATTCAATATCTTGGTGAACCCGCCCCTACAGGAATCATGGTTAATTGACCGGACATGATATAATTGGTAATTGGTAATTGGTAATTGGTAATTGGTAATTGGTAATTGGTAATTGGTAATTGTTGACTGTGCAGACTGTTGACTAATGACTACTTTTTAACTGCCTGACGCTTAATAGTATTTTCTATAAATTCTAAAGTAGTGAAAATATTAGCAGCAGAATGAAATGATTCTCTGATTAATTCGTCTCTTTCTTCGGGAGAGTCTACCATTTCATCTACTAGCAATTTGAGGTAAGCTATCATGGGAGTCAGGCGGGTGCGAATTTCGTAAGAACCTCTAATTAGAGCTTCATCGCGAGCGGTTTCTTCGGCAAATTGCACTGAATACAAGCGAGTGTAGTATCCTCCTTTTGCTAGCAATTCTTCGTGGGAACCCATTTCTACTACTTGCCCGCGATCGATCACGGCGATTTTGTTGGCTTTTTGGACTGTGGAGAGGCGGTGGGCGATGACTAAGGTGGTGCGATCGCAACTCAATTTCTCGATCGCCGCTTGTACGTACCTTTCCGAAACCGTATCCAGCGAACTCGTTGCCTCATCTAAAATTAAGATTTCCGGGTTTTGCAGCAGGGCTCTAGCAATTGAAATTCTCTGACGCTGCCCTCCCGATAAAATCACGCCCCGATCGCCAATTTGAGTATCCAACCCCTCCGGCAACAGTTGGATAAACTCGTAAGCATTAGCTCCCTTCGCCGCTTCCACAATTTCTTCCTCAGTCGCTTGAGGCCTAGCGTAAGCAATATTTTCGCGCACTGAAGCATTAAACAAAAACGTATCTTGGCTAACAATACCCATCGCTTGTCTGAGACTTTTCAGCTCAAATTCGCGCAAATCTCTACCATCGATCGAGATATGACCTTCAGTTGGATCGTAAAATCTCGGCAGTAAATCTGCCAAAGTTGATTTGCCAGAACCCGAAGTTCCTACCAAAGCTAAAGTAGTGCCGTGAGGTAGAAATAAATCAATTCCTTGCAGAACTAAATTCTTGTGATTGGGATAACTAAAAGATATTTTATTAAAATGAATTCCCGATCGCAAATGAGTGTAAGGCACAGAACCGTTCAGCATAAATGGCTTGTCCTCGCAGCTCAAAAAATCATTAACCACCTCTACACTAGCCGACGTATTAGCAAATTGACTGCGCCCGCTATTCAACTGTGAAATTAAAGGAATTAACCTAAAAAGTACCAATAAGTAGGTTAATAAAATTGTAGCAATAGACTCTATCTCATTCGCAAATATGGTGCGGCCTATAAATACAATCAGAATTATAACTATCAAATTAACAACTTCGTTAATTGGGGCGATCGCCGCATAATTTACCTGAGCCTGAAAATCCGCTTGTTCTCGCCTTTGAATTAAATACTTGATCCGCTGATACTCCCTTTCCTCGTTCCCAGTTGACTTGACGAGCCGAATCCCCGTAATGGTTTCCAGCACCCTAACCGAATAATCTTTCGACATTTCAGAAAGCAGGTGGCCAAAATGCTTGGAACGGTTAATAATATATTGATTTGCCCAAGCAACTAACGCCAGCAAAACTGTAGCTGTCACCGTCAGTTTCCACGAGATAGAAAGTAGCAGGCCCAGAAACACCAAAACCGTGATTGACGTAGTAAACATTCCGATGGCCGTACCAACTGCACTAGCAGTCCGACCAATCTCTCCGCCCAATCTATTAATTAAATCCCCGACTTTTGTTTTAGAGTAAAAATCTAAATCTACTTCTAACAACAACCGCAAACCTGCTTCTCGCAAATCAAAAGTCAGAGAGCGCGTCAGAGAAGTAGCTACTAAAGTATTGATATAACTCGCAACATTTTTTAAAAAAATTGCCAGCACAACCGCCCCGGTCATCAACATTAAACGCTGATTTCCGGGCATTCCCTCAAAGGGATACATCAAAGTTTTAATTAGAGGTGGAGCACCCCGCAGCTCGATAGTTTCCTCTAAAAAACTTAAAAGCACTGGTACAATCAGAGTAGTGCTGATACCGTTGAATAAAGCGCCAGAAAAGCCCAGCATCACAGTTAAGAGAATCCTGCCGGGATATCGTCTGGCAAATTTTAGGAGTAGCTTATTGGCAGACATGAAGCATTCCCAGCTAAACAGTACGGCATCTTAAAATATTCTTTAATAACAGCCAGCTTTTCTTCCTCCATTGAGTCGTTTTAAAATAACATTTACATACCTGCGATTATCTCTGAAAGTATCGGTTTCATTGCTTGAATACTATATTTTTTCACACATCTTTCCCTAGCTTTCATTCCTTGTAAATTAGCCGCTGTCAAATTTTGAAATATCCATTGAATTTTTTGTGAAATTTGAGCGAGAGAACTCGGATCGACTAAATAACCCGTTCCTCCTAAAATTGATGGAATATCCCCCACTCGCGTAGATAAAACAGGCTTAGCCATTGCCATACCATCTGTCAGCTTGAGCGGAAACTGAGCCACGGCTGTGAGAGTTTCTCGCTGAGGAACAACGACAACATGAGCCGCCGCTACAACCGACGGCATCGTCTCCACTGGAAACCTTGGCAGTTTAATAATCCAACGTCCCCATTGTTTCACAAGTTTATCATCATAATCATCATAAGGACTCCCGCCGACGATCGCTAATTTTAAATCGGGTTCATTTAACTGTTCGAGGGCCATCAAAACATCCTCAACACCTTTGTGAGGTCGCGGCGCACCGGGAAACATTAAGATTCTATACCCGGACAAGCCGTAACGCTGTCTGCTCAATTCAGGATTGTATTTAGCAGGGTCGAACATTGCAGTATCCTTACCATTAGGCAAATATACACCACCAAAACGCTGTTGTAAAAACTCAGTATCAACGGTGACTGCATCCGCACGGTGAATGAGACCTTCCATCCACTTGAGATAGAGGGGATGATCTGGTTCTCTCAATTGACCGTTATGTTTAAAAATATCTCGATAAAGTTGTTTGAAAGAGGGACGGTATTGCCATTCATCTCCCCCGTACCAGCTCAGTTCCCAGTCGTCTATATCTAAAATTATAGAGTGGCGAGTCGCCAGTTTTTTTAGCAGTGATAATCCAAAGCTTGTAGGTTTAGGTTTAACTGCATAAATAATATCCCCATCTATTTTTTTCCAAAGTTTTTGAGCATCCATTAAAAACCCCGGATAATTTTTCCCCGGTATCGCACATACCGGGATGTCTCTGGGAGGAGTAGCGTACAATTCCTTGCCAAACTGAAATCCAACAACTTCTACATCACATTTAAGCTCTATCAAGACTTGAGCTAATAAAAAAGCACGAATTGCACCTCCTCCTGACAAATCGCTCACTACTAATGAAACTTTCACTGAGTATTTTGTTTAAAACATTTGTTTAATTTTCCTGCTTAACCGAGCTTTTGTCAAGGCGATGGGGACTCACGCACTCCCGACCAAAGCAACCAGGTTTTTAACCACGGGAAAGGGCAGCAACGCGTCTTTTGGTAAAAAAACACAATAATGAACCCAAGACTGTTATTCAAGCCAGCAATAATTCTTCTAGGTAAATTTTCGGATATGTTGAGGCTAATTTTTTTGTGTTTGGGCAAAACTTTGTTGCTTTTGATGCAGTTTGCCAACAAACTTTAATTATTTTAAACGCCAGGGATTGTTAAGTTGATTTGGTAAAAATATTTTAGCCGTGCGATCGACTATTCTAGTAAAGAGCGATCGCGTCACGTTCTTCGCGTACTGAGGGCGGTAAGGATAAGTGCAGTGCATTACTTTAATCGGTTTGTCGATCGTATAAACATCTTTCCACTTATCCAAGTAGTTGTAAACCGGGGACAAAGTTGTCATTTTCGGTTTCACTGATTCAACAGCCGCCGCAAAAGCTCCCTGGTCTTTCAACAGTAGCACATTTTGATGCGCCACTACCATCTCGAAATATTTCTTAAAGTTTATAAACAATTCCTGAGTTTTACTGCTTTTCGTAAAACCGATAAATCCGCCATTGTATTGAACGCTATTTTCATTTAGCGGCAACCCGACAGACTGCAAAGTTGACAGAATATCCTGCTTGACTCTTAATAAATTTGCAGCTTTAGCAATCGCAGGCTGCACATCTTCTGTTATCAGCAAATCTACTTCATCAAGATAGTCAAAAACTTCATATATTGGCGATAGCAAACAAATATCGCAGTCCAGATAAATAGTTTTCTCAAAAGGAGATTGTTGATACAAAGCCAGCTTAGCTAGCCGCGACGCTAAAACAGGATTTTCGTGAGACGGTGCAGGTTTCAATATGACATTTCCAAACACCTGAAGTAAAGGATATAAAATTAGAGGGACTCTATCTATTAAAATAATAATTGGTTCGCGGTGAAACTTCCTGACTGAAGCTAGAAAATGTATGCAGTCTTGAAATGAGTACAATCCAATTAAAATGGTGATAAATCCTCTATACATCTCTTTTCTCTAGCGATAGTAAAAATTGAAATTTAATAAGGCAATTAACTGTGTTTTTAATAACCTATAGAGATATTGCCAATGCTCAAACTGCAATTTATCCCAAACTTTATCCCAAAAGGTTCTTACTTGATTTTTTTGCCAGTCCCAATGAGCAAAAGAATGCTCCATACTTTGAGCGAGTTCCTGCCACCCGTCATTACGAATATTCCACCCAACTTTAGCAGTTGCTAACCCAATGGGATTACCGTCTTTTGTTTTGACTTTTTGCACTTCAAAAAATCTTCCAATCTTTCCCCATTCTTGAATAAACTGAATTTCTTTCCCATTGTCTCTCGCAATTACGAACAAATTTTCTTGAACAAAACTTACAGGTTCCAATGGTATTTCTAGCTTTTTTGCTAATTTATCAATTGCCTCTTTTCTACCTGGCAAAGATTGATTAGGTGGATGTTCTAGAATGGGAATAAACCCTTTACAAGTAATTCCTGACATCCATTCTCTCTCCGGCACTTTTCCTATGATTCTTGTATCTGCATCCACAAAGATTGCCACTCGGAATAATTCTAAGGCTTTTTTTAGTGCAAATCGTTTATCATTATAACAATAATCTACACCTTCGCGACTTTTTTTAAAAGCAAAAACATTCGTCAAATTCTGAAAGTCATTTGGGTAGTCAGTACAAACAACTAGCATCGTCCCTAGAGAATGAGTTTCTAAGTCTGCTGCTAGTTGTTTGGCTAATTCGCAATACTTTTTCCCAAAAGCTAAGGTGCAAAAACAAAAATCTTTGTGACTGTTTAACATTATTTTAGACTCAATTTTTGCACTTTTTTTATTTGAGTTTATGCTAAGTGTGACGCTTTTGATGCCACTGCCAAGCATGGGAGATAATATCCTTAATGTCGGGATATTCTGGAGACCAACCCAAGATTTCGATCGCCTTTTTGCTGCTGCCAACTAAAGCAGGCGGGTCTCCTGGACGCCGATCGCACTCAACAGCCTTAATCTCTTTTCCAGTCACTTGGCGAGCCGTTTCTATCACCTCTTTCACCGAAAACCCGCCCCCATTGCCCAAATTAAAAAAATCTGATTTGCCACCATTTAGCAAATATTCTAATCCCAAAATGTGAGCAGATGCCAAATCGTTAACGTGAATGTAATCCCGAATGCAAGTACCGTCAGGAGTATCGTAATCCGTGCCAAAAATCGCGATCGAATCTCGTTTACCCAAAGCCGCGAACAACACCAGCGGGATCAGGTGAGTTTCTGGATTGTGATCCTCTCCTAACAACCCGTTCGGGTCAGCCCCAGCCGCGTTAAAATAGCGGAAACAAACAGACTTGAAATCATACGCAGCGTCAAAATCCGACAAAATCCGTTCTACCATTAACTTAGTAGCACCGTAGGGATTGATCGGGTTTTGCGGGTGGTCTTCTGTGAGCGGGATTTTCTGCGGTACACCGTAAGTCGCGCAAGTAGAAGAAAACACAAATTTCTTCACGTCAGCAGCGATCATTGCTTCCAAAAGCGTAATAGTGCCGATGACATTGTTGCGATAATATTTAGCTGGGTCGGTAACAGATTCGCCCACGTAAGCGTAAGCCGAAAAGTGCATTACCGCATCAATCTTGTGCGTAGCAAACAAGTTATCGAGAAGAGTGCGATCGTTCGTGTCGCCAACTACCAACTCCACCTGCAAAGCCCGATCTACTAAATCTCTGTGACCGTAAACTAAATTATCCAAAATCACCACACCGTAACCGGCGTTTTTCAGCGCTAATACTGCGTGAGAGCCAATATATCCAGCTCCGCCCGTCACCAAAATAGTTGGTTTGTCTGCACTCATTTTATTCTGCCTGTTTTTGTAGCTGGGATTGCTAAGAGCCTTGTTAATTTGAGACTGCCACAACTGACGCCTTCACACTCCGCGTGAGCCGGAGAATTCAAGCGAAATATATAGGCTTTGCTGTGCCCGACGGGACGATCGCACTCCTAAAAAACGCTTTTTATACTCCAGATAGATGCTGACTGTGCAAGTCTTTGTTTTCAATCGATAAACTTGAGGCGACCAATTTGGATATAATCAAATATCCGATTGATTTGATGTCGATCCTCTTCTGAAATTTTATCATCTGACAGGATAGCCGAAGTCAAAACTAAGTGTTCCCTGCGAGTTATCTTACCAGACGCTACAATCCGATCGACTTTTTGAGAAATTGTTAAGTTTGATTTGTTGTGAGATGTTCGCATTTATTCGATCGCTTTTATGCCAAAATAGTTAAAGCCGATTGTAGTTATTGACTCAAAAATGGTGCGTACTCGACCGCAAATCAATTTGCTGGCACAGCAGAAATAACGTATCCGAGTTTTACATCCCAAGTTTTACATCCCAAGTTTTACATCCCAAGATAGATATGCGGACTTAATAAATCTGCAATCAGCCTTCGGATAGCGTTCAGAGTAACTTAATTATATAATATTTTTCCGAGAGAGGCACTTTTCTATGCAGGTTTATCGGCTTCCGGTACTGTCCGACAATTACATTTTTTTACTGCACGACCCCGATCGCCACACCGCAGCAGTCGTCGATCCAGCACGATCGCAGCCAGTATTAGAGCAACTGCGATCGCTCGGAGCCGAATTAACCGCAATTTTCATTACCCACCACCACAGCGACCACGTAGGCGGCAATCAGGAACTGATCGATCGCTTTCCCCAAATTAAAGTTTATGGTGGCGCAGAAGATAGAGGCAGAATACCCGGACAGCAAGTGTTTTTACAAGCGGGCGATCGAGTTTCTTTCGCCAACAGAACCGCCGAAGTCTTCTTCCTACCCGGCCACACAAAAGCTCACATCGCCTACTATTTCCCCCCCAGCAACCCCAGCGAAACCGGCGAATTGTTTTGCGGCGACACCTTATTTGCCGGCGGCTGCGGCAGGCTCAAAGAAGGCACTCCCGCCCAAATGTTAGCCTCTCTGCGGCAACTCCGAAACCTGCCCGATAGTACGAGAGTCTGGTGCGCCCACGAATACACGCTGAACAACCTGCAATTTGCCTTGAGTGTGGATGGCGACAATCCCGATTTACAGCAGCGCTTCGCCGAAGTCAAGGAAGCGCGCAGTCGATCGCAACCTACAATACCATCATCGATCGGCATCGAAAAAAGCACAAACCCATTTTTGCGCTGGGATTTTCCCAACCTCCAATCAGCCACCAACACCTCCGATCCAGTGCAAACCTTCGCTCGATTGCGCGGCATGAAAGACCAATTTTGACCCCCTCGCATCCAGGATACCCGCCACGTGATTCATCTCGCGCAAGTCAATGCTTCAATTCTAAAATCTAAAATCTAAAATCTAAAATTGATTGACCTTAACGTTTTTGTTTCTTCAGGTAACTCTTAAACTTGGTTGTCGGTTCCCTCAACCACTGGCCAAATGCTCTGTATTTTATCTTAAATCTCGACAACCAATTAAAATTCTTGGGAATTTTTTCCACTTCGTCCTTAAACGGTGTCTGAGACAACATATCGAGCCATAATTGATTGGGGGTTGAGCTTTCCCACGGTTTCGGTCTTGACATAAAGTGCATCACTTTACTTGACATATCATCAGTCTTGTGGTTGTTCCAGATTTGGTCTAATTGCTTCCACCTTCCCGCTAAAACAGAATTTAATGCACCCTGATCGTGATCCCCCCAAAGGTTTAATCGAGCGTTTTCCATCAACTTTTCGGACAGTTGCTCTTCCTCCCAAAGCTTCATGTTGTAAACTAAAACACCCGTATTGAAATAAGGGTTTCGATCTTGAGAATTGTTCGTATTTCCCCAGACATTGGGTGCGGCTGCTATCGGCATTGTTTGAAGATCGAGGTTCCACAGTGGATCTAAACTTCCCAGAACGATCGTGTCGCTGTCGAGCCAAATCAGCCTTTCTGTTTCCTTGGTATATTTTTCAGGCTGCAATTTAACGTAAGCAAGTTTAGAACCTGACAGAGAAAGAAGTTGGTCGTAACTAGATTGCAATTCTTGCCATTCAATCTGGTATTTGCAGCAATTCTGTAACTGTTCCTTTTGCTGTGGAGCTATGCCGGTAGATACAATGGTAATTTTTACCTGCTCCTGTCCCGATTTACTAACATTCAAATCTATAGACTTAAGAAGTGCTGCCAACCCCAGAATATAGTTGCGATCGCCGGCGGTGAATATGTGCATAGGATTAAGTTTGTGAAATTAACAAAGGTAAAAGGCGCGCGGTCAAACTTGACACAAACGTCGGCACGGGAGGAAGCAGGCTGCCCTGTATTGGGTAAATACGATCGCCCGTTTACCGTTGAGACGAACAGAACCTTGCCTAAATTTACCATCTGGTTTACGCAAAGAAACCGGGTTTTTAAGTAGGTAGGCGCAAATAAAGTTTACCACAATGTAACAGAAGGTAACGCGGGCGTAACCAGAGCGATTGCTTCGTTTCACTCGCTGCAAGAGAGGGCTTATTTATTTTCCAGCTTAATCTACTTATTTATCTGTGTGCAAGTGCCATCTGTTCGCGCGAAAACCAGCAACAGCAATGGGTAATATGCAGCAACACGGAAAACTGATGAGACGGACTAACCTGGCATTTGAAACAGCCAGAAAATTCCCCGTCGCCTCTGCCGAATCCCGCAAATGGTTCAGACGTGGGACTCTACGATAAAATAAATTGTCTAGATATCGATATTATTACCGCAGAACGATCGACATCCATCTTAGGTTTGAAGTGTCACCCTGCTCAAGTCAAAAGTTCCTCTGGTTATTTCCCTATTATTGAGCGCGATTTGCTTTTCCAAAAGTAAAATGATCGTTGTTAGAAACCGATGCAAAACCCACGCAATACTGAACCCCAAGCAAAAATCGACCCCTCTGTTTCAACGGATTCTAACAAAGCGTTTTACCCAGCCCCGCCTTTGCCAACTGATGTAGGGATGGTTCTGCAATTGGCAGATGGTAGCATTCAGGGGTGCAATTCTCACGCCCAGGAGCTATTGGGGATGACAGCAGAACAGATGCTCTTATGCACTTCAATCAACAGTCGCTGGCAGACTCTGCGTGAAGATGGCTCGGATTTTCCCGGCGAGACGCATCCGGCGATGGTGGCGCTGCAAACCGGGCAACCATCCTCAAATGTCATCATGGGCTTTGAGCGGCCACAGGGAGAATTGATTTGGTTGACGCTCAATTCTCAACCTTTATTTCAGGGAGATCGATCGACTCCCTATGCGGTAGTAACAACCTTCACTCCTATCGCTCAGCCTCAACCCGAACCAGTCTGTAACGCGCCCGCGGCCCAACTGTCAGACACCCTCGAAAGTATTTCGGACGGGTTCTTTGCTTTGGATCGAGACTGGCGATTTACCTACCTCAATTCGCAAGCGGCGCGGTGGCTGAATCGACCCTCGAAAGATTTGATTGGCAACAGCATTTGGGAAGAGTTTCCCGAATCAGTGGGCAGTTTGTTTGAGATCGCATCTTGCACCATTCTCAAGAACGGGCAAGATGCCCGTTTCACAAAAGATGAATTTTCTTCTTGTGGAACAGGCATCTTGCCTGTTCGGGAACAAATTACGGTGAGTTTTGAATTTTTTGATCCGCCACTCAATGCTTGGTATGCGGTACGAGCTTATCTCATCCCATCGGGACTTGCCGTTTATTTTCAAGATGTCACCGAGCAGAAAGCGGATCGGGCTGATTCAATTAAACAAGCACAAACTTCGCAGCAACAACTAACAGAAATCGAGGCGATTTATGCTAGTGCGCCGATCGGACTTTGCTTCCTCGATACCGAGTTGCGGTTTGTCCGCATCAACGATCGGCTAGCAGAAATAAACGGAGTTCCAGCCGCCGCCCACATCGGCAAAACATTGCGCGAAATCTTGCCAGAAATGGCAGATGATTTAGAGCCACTTTACCGACAAGTTATTGAAACTAAAGTTCCACTTCAACAGCTCGAACTTAGCAGGACGAACTCAGCACAGCCGGGAGTCGATCGCGATTGGCTGTTGAGTGTCTATCCACTCAGGGCCGAGGACGATCGCGTCCTGGGAGTGAATGTGACGGTGCTAGAAATTACCGATCGCAAAGCTACCAAAAAAGAAATTGAACGGCTCAACCAAGAACTAGAGCGACGAGTCAATGAACTGGAATCGATACTTGATGCTGTACCCGTTGGCATTACGATCGCCCGCGACCCACAGTGTAAAGTAATTCGCGCTAACCGATTTGCCCAGTCGATGTTGAAAGTGCCGCCGGATACCAATGTTTCTGGAACCGGAGAGCAAGCCGCAACCCTTCCCTTTAGACGATTCCGCAACGGAGAAGAAATTCCAGGAGAACAACTCCCAATGCAACTAGCTGCGGCTTCCGGCGTCCAAGTGCGAGATGTGGAAATTCAAATGGTGCGCGAGGACGGGGTAGCCTTTGATTGGTTGGTGAATGCGGTGCCGTTATTTGACGAAGAGGGCGCAGTTCGCGGCTGTGTGGCGGCGTTTATGGATATTAGCGATCGCAAACAAGCTCTTGCTGCTTTGGGTCGTTCCGAGGAACGCTATCGCACTTTGTTTGAGTCCCTAGACGAAGGTTTTTGCGTCATCGAAATGCTGTTTGACGCCAACGAAAAGCCGATCGATTACCGCTTTTTGGAAGTCAATCCTGCTTTTGTGAAACAAACCGGACTCGAACAAGCTACAGGTAAAACGGTGCGACAGCTCCTTCCAAATCACGAAAATTATTGGTTTGAGATGTACGGCAAAGTCGCGCTCACGGGGGAACCATTGCGCTTTGAACACGGCTCGGAAGCCATGAACCGCTGGTTTGAGGTTTCGGCGTTCCGCACTCCTGAGCCGGACAGCCGCAAAGTTGCCATACTTTTCAAAGACATCAGCGATCGCAAACAATCGGAGAATCTGCTGCAGCAACAGTCCGAGCAACTGCGACTGTTCGTCAAACATTCGCCTGCGGGGGTGGCGATGTTTGACTGCCAGATGCGGTATATGCTGGTGAGCGACCGCTGGCTGGCAAGTTACGGGCTCGGCACTCAAAACATTGTGGGCCGATCGCACTACGACATCTTTCCCAATTTGCCTGATCGTTGGAAACAAATCCACGAGCGCTGTCTGGCGGGAGCAGTCGAAACCTGCCCTGAAGATCGGTTTACCCGCCCTGATGGCTCCATCGACTGGGTGCGCTGGGAAATTCACCCTTGGCGAACCAACACCAATGAGATTGGCGGCATCATGATTTTTTGCGAAATCATCACCGAGCGCAAAAACGCTGAACTCGCGGTACAAGCGGCCTCCCAGCAAGTCAGCAATATTCTAGAAAGTATTACTGATGCCTTTATGGTGATCGATTCACAATGGCGCTATACCTACGTTAATGCCACAGCAGAAAAACTGCTTTCTCGATCGAGAAACGACTTGCTAGGTCGATCTATCTGGGAGGTATTCCCCGCCGAAAAAGAATCCTATTCAAGGGCATATCAAGAATTTCATCGAGTCGTTAACGAGCAAGTTTCTGTCAAGTTTGAAGAGTTCTCGCCCTCGCTCCAAATGTATATAGAAGTGAGCGCCTATCCTGCGGCCGAAGGACTTACGGCTTATTGGAGCGATATTAGCGATCGCAAACGCACGGAAGAAGAACTGCGACAAAAAAATGCGATTTTGAACGTAATTAACGAGTCAGCACCCACGCCCATTTTTGTCAAAGATCGAGAAGGACGGATTATTTATGCCAATCCAGCCACGCTGGAAATAATGGGCAAATCTGCTTCTGAAGTAATTGGTGGTCGCGATATCGATTTATACCCAGTAACAGAACTTGCAGTCGCAGTCACGGAAAACGATCGGCGGATTATGGAGTCGGGACAAACAGAAGTCCTCGAAGAATCTCACGATGGCATTCGGACATTTCTGGTAATGAAAGCTCCCTACCGCAATCAGGCGGGAGAAGTCATCGGCCTGATTGGCATCTCCAGCGACATCACAAATCGCAAACGAGCAGAAGTCGCCCTGCAAGAACAAACTAAGTTACTGCAAGTAATTATTGACAGCATTGGTGATGGTTTGATTTTGGCCAACCAACAAGGCGAGTTTGTGTTGTTTAACCGAGCCGCCGTAGGAATATTCGGTCAGCTATCGAATGAAAAATCTTGTGAGGAATGGTCGAGGACTTACGGACTATTTTTGGCAGACCAAAAAACCCTTTTCCCCGCCGCTGAACTACCTCTAGCCAGAGCAATCAAAGGTGAATATGTCAATGATGTAGAGGTATTTGTCCGCCGCGAAGATGCTGAAGGTCGCTGGATCAGTATCAGCGGTTATCCGGTAGTTGATACTAGCAACCAAATCAAAGGCGGAGTGATTGTCTGTCGGGATATCACAGAACGCAAACAAGCTTTATCAGCGCTGCAAGAAAGCGAAGAACGATTCCGCACTATGGCTAACAACGCTCCTTTTATGGTATGGGTAACAGACTCCACAGGCTATTGCACTTTCTTGAGCGAAACCTGGTATGAATTCACAGGTCAAACTGAGGAAACAGGTTTAGGATTGGGTTGGATAAACGCCTTGCATCCAGAAGACCGAGAACAGGTCAAGAACGCATTTTTGACCGCCAACGAACGCCAGGAACGGTACAGCGTGGAATATCGCGTCGGGCGCAAGGATGGCGGATATTCTTGGGCGATAGATGCGGCTGCTCCCAGATTTTCCGAAAGCGGACAATTTGAGGGTTATATCGGCTCTGTAATCGACATTACAGAACGCAAACAAGTGGAAACCGACCGTGATATAGTTCTCCAATTAGAACAAACTGCCCGCACGGAAGCCGAGCGAGCTAACCGCATTAAAGATGAGTTTCTGGCTGTGCTTTCTCACGAGTTGCGATCGCCCCTGAATCCGATTTTAGGCTGGTCGCAACTGCTCGTCGGCGGCAAGCTGAACGCCAGTCAAAGTGCCAAAGCTTTTGAGACTATTGAGCGCAACGCCAGACTGCAATCTCAATTAATCGAAGACTTGCTTGACGTATCTCGGATTCTGCAAGGAAAACTCAGATTGAATGTTGCTCCAATGCATCTGGCAACCATTATTCCATCTGCTGTGGAAACCGTGCAATTAGCAGCGGAAGCTAAAAAAATTCAAATCCAAACAATCTTAAATCCCGATGTCGGGCAAGTTCTCGGTGATACAAGTCGCTTGCAACAAATTGTGTGGAATTTGTTATCAAATGCTGTGAAATTCACGCCAGAAGGCGGTCGAGTAGAAGTTCGATTAGGGCAAATCGAACACCAAGCTCAAATTAAAGTTACGGACACGGGTAAAGGTATTCTTCCCGATTTCTTGCCTTATGTTTTTGACCATTTCCGACAAGAAGATGGCGCAACAACTCGCAAATTTGGCGGCTTGGGACTGGGATTGGCGATCGTTCGCCAACTGATCGAACTTCACGGCGGAACGGTGTTTGCAGAAAGCGCAGGAGAAGGTCAAGGAGCGACGTTTACGGTGAGATTACCGCTATTAAATGATGATTCTAGAAGGCAGGAGGATGAAGCCCTCAATTGGTCTGCTTGTCCCGCTCTCTCATCCTTGCCCCTAGCTGGATTGAGAATTTTGGTGGTAGATGATGAACTCGACTCGCGAGATTTTGTGGCTTTCGTGCTTGAGGAAGCGGGTGCAGAGGTGATTTCCCTGTCATCTGCTGCTGAGGCGCTAGAGTCGATCGAACAAACTGCACCGGATTTGCTCGTCAGCGACATCGGAATGCCCCAGATGGACGGATATATGTTGATCCATCGCATCCGCACTCAGCTTGCGCCTGAGTATCGGCAGTTGTTGGCGATCGCCTTAACGGCCTATGCTGGAGAAGCGAACGAGCGCCAAATTTTGCAAGCCGGATTTGACCAACACTTAGCCAAGCCGATCAATTCGACCCAGTTAGTTGCTACTGTAGCGCGATCGATCGCCCAGCGCCTTGAAAATAAAGCCTGAGTGCTCTGTAAGACATTGCACTGTAGTTGATTTTGCTCATTACAGCACCCCCGTTTTGCGTAATTTCAAACTGAATTTGCCCGTTAAAAATATTATCCCTGTTTCTTCCCTCGAACGTCGAATCTCGAACCTCGAATCTCAACATCCATCCGTTACATCCGTTAAATCCGTTACATCCGCTACATAATCCGTTGCCGAACTCCCTTGCGATCGCCCCTCAAACTTCGCTATTATAAAAAGTTGCAGTTAAAACCCCACAACCCACGATCATGGCCAAGCGCGTTCAATTAGTTTTAAATAAAGATGTCAGCAAACTCGGCAAAGCTGGCGACGTAGTAGAAGTAGCCCCAGGCTACGCCCGCAACTACCTAGTACCCCAAGGAATGGGATTTAGAGCCACTCCGGGCATTCTCAAGCAAGCAGAGCGCCGCCGTGAAGAAGAAAGACTGCGCCAGCTAGAACTCAAGCAGCAAGCTGAAGTCCGCAAAACCGCCCTCGAATCGGCTGGGCCTTTCATCATTTCCAAGCAAGTTGGCGAAGCTGACGCGATTTTTGGTACTGTTACCAACCAAGAAGTAGCAGAACTGATTTTCAACTCTACCAGTCAAGAAGTCGATCGGCGCGGCATCACTCTGCCCGAAATTCGCCAAACTGGTACATACAAAGCTGAAATCAAACTACATGCAGAAGTTACTGCCGAAGTTGATATTCAAGTTGTTCCGATGTAATTAAGAGTTATCAGTCATTAGTTGTTAGTCATTAGTCATTAGCTAACAACTAAGCACTGCTAAGTAAGGACTCAGTAACGCTAACTTGCAGATTGAGAACCGGAGCATCTCTGCAGAGAGTAAGAAGCATTTTTTCAGGAGTGCGAGATCGAGAGAGCGTGAGTCTGGTATAAACGCGAGCTCGCGACAGATCGCACTCCTACAAAACCTTACACTGATAATAACTAATGACCCCGCCGGAAAAACGGACACAAGCCCCGACGCTCCTGATGGTCGAACCTACAATTTTAGGATATTGTTCAAGCTCCCAGATTCATCTGTAGAGTAAATCTAAAATCGAAAATCGAAAATCGAAAATCTACAACCTAAAACCTAAAATCGAAAATCTACAACCTAAAACCTAAAGCCGAAAATCTAAAACCTAAAACCTAAAACAGAAAATCTAAAATCTAAAATCTAAAATCTAAAATCGACTGACTGAGGACTATTGACTAATGAGCGATTTGATGCCGACAAATATAGAGGCAGAAGAAGCAATTTTGGGCGGGATTTTAATTGACCCCGAAGCTATTTCCCGAATTGCCGAACTGCTGCGCCCGGAGTTTTTTGCCATCACCGCTCATCAAGTCATTTATCGATCGGCATTAGGGCTATTTTTACAGGGCCAACCTACCGATTTAATGACGGTAACAACTGCGCTAACCGACCGCAACCAGTTAGAGCAAGTAGGAGGACTAACTAAATTAGCACAATTAGTCGATCGCACAGTTTCCGCAGTCAACATCGACCAATATGCAGTTTTAGTTGAAGACAAATATCAGCGCCGCAAATTAATCGAAGCTGGCAACAACATAGTACAATTAGGTTACGAGACAGCAGTACCGCTAGAAACAGTCTTAGACCGCGCCGAACAAGAAATTTTCAGCATAACTCAAGAACGCCCGCAACAGGATTTAGTGTCGATCGGCGAAACACTAAACCAAACATTTCAAGACCTAGAAAATCGCAATGAAGGCCTCACACTTCCCGGTATTCCGTGCGGTTTTTATGACTTAGATGCTATGACAGGAGGCTTTCAGCGATCGGATTTAATCATCGTTGCAGCCAGGCCGGCGATGGGCAAGTGCCAAGCAGCCTCTACCGTAATAGTAGAAAGTGATGGAACTGTTTCTAGTATAGAACAAATCTATCAAAAACGTCAAGCTGAATTACTAACATTAGGAGAAGATTGGCAATTTCACCTAACTAGACCATCAGCTTTTATAGATGATGGAATTAAGCCTGTATTTCGGGTTACAACAAGACTGGGACGATTTATAGAAACTACAATTACACACCCATTTTTAACAATTAAGGGCTGGCGGCAGTTGAGGGAAATACAAGTAGGCGATAAGATTGCTGTTCCCCGCAGGATGAATGTTTTTGGTAAAGAAACCATCCGAGACTGTGAAGTTAAATTATTGGCTTATCTAATTGGCGATGGGTGTTTGACACGCAGCGCGCCACACTTCACCAATGGAAATACTGCTATACTACAAGATTTTGCTGAAGCTGCTACTAGCTTCGGAGGTCTTAAGCTGCGATTTAACGATAAAGGGAGACGCGCACCAGAATATTATGTCATGGGCGATCGAGAAAGTTACACAGATAGTATAAAAAACTTTGGTTATAATTTAGAACTAATCCTTTTAAAACGAAATTTTGACTCTAAAAAATTAGCGCTAGAATTGAAAGTTCCACCGCGATTAGTCCGGTCTTGGGTGGAAGGAATAGCATTTCCCAATCAAGAATTATTTAGTGGCATTTGCAGAGTTTTAAGAGTAGATCCAGAACACCTTGCCGATGAGGGAATGGATGTTATTAATACAAGTCATAAAAATCCCCTGAGAAATTGGTTAGAAAAGTTAGGTCTGATGGGAAAAAATGCTCATGAGAAAACCGTACCGGACATAGTGTTTAGATTGCGGCGATCGCAAGTTGCCCTTTTCCTCAACCGCCTCTTTTCAACTGACGGCTGGGCAACCCTACTTACCAGCGGTCAATCTCAACTAGGCTACTGTTCTGTCAGCGAAGGACTAGCCAGACACGTACAGCATCTACTGCTGAGATTTGGCATCATTGCAGCCCTCAAAAAGCGTTCTGTCAAATACAAAAATACTCGTAGACCAGCTTGGCAAATCGATATTACTGATGCAAAATCAATCAAAACATTCATATCAGAAATTGGCATTTTTGGCAAAGAGGTAGCCTTATTCAAAGTAAAAGAAGCATTAGAAAATAAAGAATCTCACAATAACCGCGATTTGATTCCTGTAGAGGCGTGGGAATACCTAGCATTAGCAAAAGGCAACGAATCTTGGGCATCCTTAGCAAAACGCGCAGACATCAAAGGTCACTCAAATATCCACGTTGGTAAACGTGCGCTGTCCAGAGAAAGATTTTTAGTTTTAGCAACGGCTTTAGATAATTTATGGCTGAAAAAACTGGCAGATAGCGAGGTTTACTGGGATGAAATAGTTTCTATCGAACCGATGGGAAACAAGCAAGTTTACGACTTAACTATCCCGGAGACACACAATTTTGTGGCTAACGATATCTGCGTTCACAATACAGCTTTCTGTACCAACATCGCCCATCACATCGCCGCCGGACAGCAAAAATTGCCGGTTGCCGTTTTCAGCTTAGAAATGTCGAAAGAACAGCTAGTGCAGCGTATCCTGTCGAGTGAAGCCAAAATAGAAAGCAACAGGTTGCGATCGGGTAGAATCAGTCAAAACGAATGGGAACCAATCAGTACAGCCATTGGCAATTTATCAGAACTACCACTATTTATTGACGATACTCCCAATATTACCGTCACAGAAATACGATCGAAAGTCCGCCGCCTCCAAGCAGAACAAGGCGGAAGCCTAGGATTAGTCTTGCTAGATTACCTGCAATTAATGGAAGGTACTAGCGACAACCGTGTGCAAGAACTATCTCGAATTACCAGAAGTCTTAAAGGTTTAGCCCGCGAACTCAACGTGCCGATTATTGCCTTATCTCAGTTGAGTCGGGGTGTGGAAGCGAGGACAAACAAGCGGCCTATGATGTCTGATTTACGCGAAAGCGGATCGATCGAGCAAGACGCGGATTTAGTAATTATGCTCTACCGCGATGAATACTATAACCCTGACTCGCCCGATCGCGGAATAGCAGAAGTAATTATTACCAAACACAGAAACGGGCCCACAGGAATCATCAAACTATTATTTGACGCCCAATATACCTGCTTTCGCAATCTGGCATCTCCGAAGCGATCGTAAATCAACCAGAACATACACAGAAACCCGGTTTCTCAAAAAAAACCGGGTTTCTAAACACCGTAAAAGTTTTACGTTGAATTAGATTGAGCTACCTAGCCACCGATTCTCAACAATTCCACATCAAAAATCAGCGTAGCATTAGGAGGAATCACCCCGCCCGCACCGCGAGCGCCGTAACCGAGTTCAGGGGGAATAATCAACTTGCGCCGGTCTCCAACTTTCATCGTACCGACACCTTCATCCCAACCCTTAATTACTTGACCCACGCCAATTTTGAACTGAAAAGGTGAATTGCGATCGCGCGAACTGTCAAACTTCGTGCCATCCTCCAAAGTTCCAGTGTAGTGTACGACAACCGTCTGCCCGGTTTTTGGAGTCGCCCCCTTACCCTCTGTCAATTCAACATATTTCAGACCTGAATCTGTGGTGACAGTTTTCTCAGTATTAACAGTTTTCTCAGTATTATCAGTCATGTTATTGCCAGCGATAGTAGCTGGTACCTTCGGTAAAGTAGCATCAGCTACTAGCAAGCTATTTTCATTCAAAGACTGCGCTGACAACTTCTCAATAGCAGTCTCGGGTAAAAGATTGTTCAATTCGGCTGCAACTGCTTGGGACCCAGAACCGCCCATTTGAGCGACTATCAAAAACAAAAAGCAAACCAGCATTACTCCCAAGCTGACTAGAACTCCTCGCAAAATTAATCCTCCTAATACTTTTAACCGCGATATCTCAGATATCTAAGACATCTAGTACAACAAGAACTACCAAATTTTATCTGAACTTTTCCACCAAAAAACGGCAGGTATCAGATAATTTTAAAGGCAAA
Organism: Microcoleus sp. D3_18_C2; assembly: GCF_036702395.1. Classification (NCBI taxonomy): domain Bacteria; kingdom Bacillati; phylum Cyanobacteriota; class Cyanophyceae; order Oscillatoriales; family Microcoleaceae; genus Microcoleus; species Microcoleus sp. D3_18_C2. The sequence continues at coordinate 54,446 of NZ_JAUBTG010000026.1, forward strand.
AGTATGAAGTCAAAATGTTTGTTATTCTACATAAATGGCTTCTACATAAGTGCCTTTTTTAGCCTTCTGCCTTCGGGTGACAATCTTATCACAAGATAGCAGCCAACTTCTCGCGGGCGTTAGCGAAGCTTGCAGAAGAGGAGCGAACTCAGCGCCAGTTACGGTTTTCTAAATCCCGCATCTGACGTTCCAAACGATCGAGCCTTCCCCGCAACTCATCCATTTCGGACTGTCGGGGGACTCCCATATCTTGCAGCATATTCCGTAGTTGCCGCTGCAACTGCGTCTCCCAATTCCCCTGTTCAGACTTGATGTGCTCCGTCATGTCATCGACAAAGGTTTTGGCTTGCTCAGGATTGATTTTGCCATCTTTGACCCATTGCTCGCTGACTTCCTGCAATTTCTCTGCCACCAGAGAGGTAGTACCAATGCCCAGCATTACCAGTTGTTTGAGTAAGTTGCTATTGTTATCCATAGATTTTTCCTAATGTTTGCCCTTTGATACCCGATCGGCTCAGGTCGCCTGCAGTCGCTGCGAAACCATCTGTAAACTTAAAGTTACATCAGCGCACACCTACCTTTCTATTTTGGAGCATCCAGCCGCCTGATGGCGAGCCGATCGCCCATTCTCGGCGTTCGGAAAACCCGCTAATGAGCCTACCCACCACATTACCCCATCACCCTGCTGTCTATGCCTGATTGCCCCCGCTGTCACCAACCTGTAGACGCCCAAGCGCTCGCCTGTCCACACTGCAAAATCCCCCTCAAAGCTTTCGGTCATCCGGGTATCCCTCTTTATCGATCGAAACCCGAAGAATTTCTGTGCGCTACCTGTATTTATCACGAAGACGATACTTGCAACTACCCGCAGCGTCCTTTTGCCAAAGAATGCACGCTTTATCACGATCGAGCTGAGCCACTTGTGCCACAGACGATTCCTTACAGCAGCGGCGACGGGCTGCAATCAATCAAAAATTGGTGTCAGCGCCATCTGGTTTGGTTAGCATTATTAGGTTTAATTATTATTAGCATTGCTCTGTCGATTTAATCTCACATCTTGCACCATTCTGAAGAACAGGCTTTCCGGTCTGTTCCACAGGAGATTAATTTTCTTGTGGAACAGGCCGGAAAGCCTGTTCATAAAAGGCTTATTGACAATGGTACAACATCTCAGTTTAATCTGATTGTACAAAGCGTAGAATAGAGAGATATCTGTTAATCTGGGTTGCTCTATTATTCTCTAAATTATTCATGAGCTACGTATTCGGCATCGACGGCGGCGGCACTAAAACAATCTGCCTTTTAATGGATGACAACCACCTTGTTTTAGGACGGGGTGAAGCAGGGCCGTCCAATTATCAAACCCTGGGAATTGAGACAGCCAAAGAATCCATCCAATTGGCGATCGAACGAGCAGTTCTGTCCGCTAAAATCGAGACGAATAGCAATCTCAACATAGAAGCAATTGGTCTGGGACTAGCAGGCGTCGGGCGTCCAAAAGATCGTGAAATAGTGCAATTTGTAGTGCAGAACTTGCAGTTGACGAATACTTTACCAGTAACCCGATCGTTCCTGCCCAGGAATATAGTAATTAGCAGCGACTGCGCGATCGCACTTGCTGGCGGTACAGGTTATCCAGTAGGTATCGCCGTTATTTCAGGAACAGGTTCGATTGTTTTCGGGCAAAACCGTCAAGGAAAAACTAAACGAGTCGGCGGTTGGGGATATATTTTAGGCGATGAAGGCAGCGGATATAACATTGCCCTTCAGGGTTTGCAAGCTGCTTTGAAGTTCTATGACGGACGCGAAGATTTTACCGTGCTTGCGGAAAAATTTCAAACGCATTTAGGCCTCAATAACCTAGAAGAATTGGTAGAAGTCGTTTACGGGCGCGGTTGGGGAGTCAAAGAAATTGCTGCTTTAGCGCCGATTGTCCAACAAGCCGCAGCAGAGGGCGATCGCGTCGCTGACTGCATTATCAATAATGCTGTAGCAGAATTAACCTATTCAACCAAAATAGCCATTTCAGCGCTATTTAACCAAACAGAAGAATTTGAAATTGTGATCGTAGGAGGTGTGTGGGGTGGAGAGGCAAATTGCCGAGGTCGGTTTGAAGCAGCCATAAGTGCGATCGCCCCAAAAGCTAAGGTAATTTCGCCCCGATACGAACCAGCTTTCGGTGCTGGATTGCTAGCCTTAAACGCTCTCAACAATTAATTGTTGACTGTTGACTGTTGACAAGCGAAATATTTTACACCTACTTTCCAGCTTCCAGATTCATCTGTGGAGTCAAGTCTAAAATCTAAAATCTAAAATCTAAAATCTAAAATCGACTGGCTGTTGACTATCTTCCTTATCTTCCCGATCGCCCCTGTATTGGGGATTTTCTCGATTTTTCCAAATTTTCAACTTCTTGATTATCAACCTTATCTTCCCAACTGGTAGAATTCCAGCCTGCCATAATCAAAACATCAGATGAATGCGAAACCAGAAACAAATTTAGCAGTAGTGCGTTCCTAAGTAAACAAAAACCGAAGCAAGGAGACAATTTATATGATTACTTCTCAAAAATGGCGTTCAGCAACAGCAGCAATCCTCGCACTGGGCATTACAGTGGGAACCAGCGCGCCGCTGGTGGTAGCTACTCCCGCAGAAGCCCAACAAAGAATTTCCCAATTTGATAGCATCCGAATTCCGTCGGGCAGTGTAATTCCAGTTAGGTATGAAAAAGACAAAATAGTTGTCACCCGCGAAGAAACTTCACCTTTAACTTTAACAGTAGCGCAAGACATCCGCACACCTCAAGGCAGAGTGTTAATCCCCGGAGGCAGCCAGATAGTCGGGGCACTGCAACCTGTCAGAAGAGGCAATCAAATCGGTACTCAATTTGTTGCCAGAGAGTTAATTATCAGCCGCCGCCAACGCTATCGGATTGATGGCTATTCGGGAATTATTACCCGAACCGAAAGAGTCCAAAAAGGTGCTGGCACAGGTTCAGTAGCGCAAGGTGCAGCCTTGGGTGCTGCTGCTGCGGCTGCACTCGCAGGCATTACCGGCGACAAAGCGATCGCGACTGAAGAAGTATTGGGAGGCGTTGGGATCGGCGCTTTAGCTGGAGTATTGTTGGGGCGGCGCAGCGTTGACGTGCTGGTGATTCGCCCGGAACAAGATTTGGCAGTGAGATTGCGATCGGACATCGTGCTCCGCTAATATTGGTATCTTCCGAATCAATTATTTGCAGTAAAACATTGTCGATCGCTAACTTGTGGTCTCCCGATAATTGGCTAGGCATACTTTTAAGGTTGTGCCTAGCCATGTTTGTTGGCGGAATTATTGGATGGGAGCGCCAACTCAGAAATAAACCAGCGGGATTGAGAACTCATATGCTAGTTAGTATGGGTTGTGCGCTGTTTGTTTTAATGCCGCTGGCAATGGGGAAAAATGAAAACGGAGGAGATGCTGTAGCGCGCGTAATTCAAGGCGTTGCTGCCGGGATTGGGTTTTTGGGAGGCGGAGAAATCCTGCGGCAAAATCGACATGAAATAGGCAAAGTTGAAGTTCACGGGCTCACATCTGCCGCCGCTATTTGGGTGTCAGCAGCTTTAGGAACGGCTGCAGGATGCGGGTTGTGGCAACTGGCCTTAATTGGCGCTTTAATGTCGCTCTTTGTTCTGAGAGGAATTAAAGAGTTAGAGCGTCGAAGTCGTAGGAAATAGTCTCAGTGATGATAGAAAATCGGGTATTATAACCGTTATAACGTTTGGAGTGACGACGGAAGTACGAGCTAGTTTTATGACGGTTAAATTACTCACTACGAACTAACTTTATTACGGTCGATGGAGGGAAAATAATATTAGCTGTTTCATACCAACCCCAGTTAATCATTGATCGTAAATTGTTTGCCATTATCCCAGCCATATCTGTCAATAAGGTGAAAAAGGAGCGTTACACAATTTGAGGATGATTATTGTGGGCATTGGTGTTAACTTAACGTTAAACCCTTATTCCAGCACGGGTTTCAACAAGAGTCTCCATCAAAGCGAAAGTCCTCGCTATGAGGACTAATGAGTTCTTCAGTCCTCTTTGAGAGGACTTTTGCTCTCTCGACAGGGAATTCATTCCCTGGCGGACTGACGGGTAAGCGGGAGGACTGGCGGACTAAAAGCTTAAGTTGACACTAATATATTGTGGGGGGTTCCGCCTGCGGTGAAAATACACGCTTTCGGGCTAAGCTGTCGCGCATTTAAATTGTATATTCAGGGCGGGCGGGACGCCCACCTCACAAGACTTTGATTTTTTTTGACATACAATTTAAATGCCGCAACAGCTTACGAGAGCCCATTCCACAAAAAAACAATCAAAATCATCCCGCAATTATGCAACGGCTAAAAAGTGGCTAAAACGCTGGAAATCTCTGCTTGGGGCGAGCGAGAAATATTCTCGATTTGATAGATAATTAACCATAAGCTGTCGCGCATTTAAATTGTATATTCAGGGCAGCCAGGACGCCCAACCCCTACTCCCCACAAAACTTTGATTGTTTTTTAACAGACAATTTCAAGGTAGAACAGCTTAAACAACATCTCAATAATAATGCTCAAATTTTACGAACCAAACACTGTGACTACGCCTTGACAGGTCTGGTCATCCGGTCATCCAGCCTGACCTTTGATGAGTGAAGTCCTCACTATCCACTTAAATCTTCATTTTAATATTTATTTCAATTTTAGTGAATTTGCTTAACACCCCTTGAAGCAAAATACCAATATTTTTTAAATTAATTAGTATATAAATCAGCCAATAATTATATGCTTTCACCCTTTATTTTAAATAAAGCTTAATATTTATATCCCCAGATGATTGAATAACAAATTAATTCCTATCATGGAAATTTGGCATTTTAATCACTTCCAAAGACTCTTGCCTCACCCGACCCGCCATCGCAGCTAACTGCAAGCTCATAAAAGCATTCAAATCTTCCAAATCACACTTGGCTGAGGAAAAAATCTTCTGCATTTCATTTTCTGCTTCCAAACTCAGATATCCAGCGGCAATAGCTTGTTTTACAACTTCACGAACCTGCACGGTAAAAATGTCCCTTACTAAATTTTAACTAATCAAAAGCCAACTAATTACTAACAGGAAGTTTCGGAAGCCGTCTCGCCAAAGATTTCAAACTTTTTTAGCTCGCGAGACTCTTGTTTCACTCCTCCAGACATAGCTGCTAGTTGCAAAGCCATAAAAGCATTTAAGTCTTCCAAGTCATAATGGGTGGTAGTTAACATCCGCCGCAGTTGATTTTCGGCTTCAAGGGTTAGATAGCCCAGAGCCAGAGCTTGCTGGGCGAGGTCGCGAATTAGTACCATAACACTTCGGGATTTTATTGGTTCAAGCCTAAGTATCGAATGTTTTCACAGAATCAGCAGTGACGGCTATTGCTCAATAGGTGTGACATTGTGACGGGCCACTCGTGACAGCCGGAGTCGCAGAGTGTGACTAAGTATTTGCACTGTTGTGACGGAGATCACGCGGGGGATACCAGAGGAGGAGTCGGAGAGTGGGGAGTCGGAGAGTGTCCGGGTGTCTGGATGGGGGAGTCGGAGAGTATCCGAGTGGAGGAGTCGGAGAGGGGGAGCATTTTTCTTCTTCCCTGGGACTAATGACTAAGGGTGAGAATTAAATAAAATCCACTTTTCATGACTGTTGTGGGATGGGCCTAAGAGCCCGTCCCACAAGAAAAAAGGGAAATTATTTAATTGACGATCCTAATGACCGAAAGCGTCTAGGATACAAGCCCCCGGGTTCATCCGTCCAGAAATAAAAAACCTGTATCCGATAAAGGAGCCCCCGAATTTATCCGTGCGGTCAAGGCTTCAATCTAAAATCTCAAATCTAAAATCTAAAATCCATTGACTACTGCCTTCTACCTTCAGAAGACGCTCAACGTCTATAATCAGCAAGTTAAATATTTACTGCAAGACATATGGAAGCACCACATAAAGATTTGCTACAACAAATAGCCCGACTATCGGAAACTTATGCTAATTTGGCCGATCGCCTATCAATGGCAGCAAAACAACTGCAAGACTCCGGCCTTCCTCCCTCCGACAGCTTGCTGCAAGAAGTTGCCGCCTACAGTCGCAACTTTGCCGCAGTCCAAAAACAAGCTCTCGATCTCAACAAATCCGGTATCGCACCGGGGGAAATTACTTCCCTCAAAGACATTCAAAACTTAGTCGAGACTGCCTCCGCTTCTGAAGGTAAAGCAGAAATTCGCGATGCAGCATTGAAAGTGATCGATCGAGTATTGGCGATCGCCCACCGCGAACAAAGCGACTTCGCACCCTTACAATCAGTTCATGCCAGAGCCCGCGAACTGCAGCGCGCGATTTCCGAATCCACCCCAACTCAACTGCATTCCGACGCAGAATCCTTAGTCAGCGGCAAACACCCAGTTTCAGCAGTCCTCGCCCTGGTGGAACAGCAAGACAAATTAGACGACGAACAGTGGGTAATTCTCGAAGAAACAGTCAGCGCCGCTTTTGGCAAACAAATAGCCGTAGCCATTTCCAGAGGCAAATTAACCATTGCTGAGATGGTAAAAGCAGCACCTGCAAAAGTCGAACCCGCATTTAAACCAGCGCCAGAACAAAAAATCAGCGCCGAACCTTTGCCAGAAGTGATTGTCATCCCGTCAGGAAATGTGGCACCGAAACAAGTTACAGTTGCGCCACAGATCCAGATTTTGGAATCCCCCGCGCCTTCTGTCCCCATGCACGAGGTAATTATTGTTCCCAGCGTGGAAGTACCTAAGTCTCTTCAGACAACCGGTTCCGGGAACATTGTTTTTGGGGCACCTCGGGACATTCAACAACCGGTGGCAGTAGAGGGCGGTTTGGGAATCAAAGTTTTGGTGCACATTCAGGGAATTGGCGATCGAACTTTCGGTTCTCAAGAATACGCGGGTTCTAAGGGTCAAGGGCGGCGCGTCGAAGGATTTCAAATTAATATCGATCCCCCAATTCCCGGCTTAAATGTCGAGTACATGGCTCACGTCGAAGGTGTTGGGGATACTCCTTGGCTTAGCGAAGGAGAATTGGCGGGTTTTCGGGGTCAAGCCAAACGAATTGAGGGATTTGCGGTGCGGTTGAGCGGGCCGCAAGCTGATAAGTACGACGTATTTTATAGCGCTCACATTCAGAATATCGGCGACACCGATGTGTCCTCCAACGGCGAATATTGCGGCACTCGCGGCAAAGCTTTGAGAATAGAGGGCATCAAAGTTTGGATCGCGCCGTCTGCGAGTTCCCAAGTTGTGGCGCCTGTGGGTTTAAAAGTGTTGGCGCATATTCAAGGAATTGGCGATCGAACTTTTAGCGATCGAGAATATGCGGGTACTAAAGCTCAAGGCCGCCGCGTCGAAGGATTTCAAATTAAAATAGAGCCTCCCGTTGCCGATTTAAATTTGCAGTACATGGCTCACGTTGAAGGAGTTGGCGATACTGCTTGGTTCTCGGAAGGAGAGTTAGCCGGTTTCCGGGGCAAAGCTAAGCGGATTGAGGGATTTGCCGCGCGACTGACTGGGCCGCAAGCTGATAAATACGACGTATTTTATACGGCTCACATTCAGAATGTGGGCGATACTCCTGTTACTGCTAACGGTCAATATTGCGGCACTCGCGGCAAAGGTTTGAGGGTTGAGGGGATGACGGTTTGGGTCGAGCCGAAAGCCTAAAAAGTGAGAATGAATGGAAAATTTGCAGTGGCATTTTCCATTCATTTTGTGTTGTTATATCTGGTTCGGTTGGTTCGTTTTTGTATCATGTGCGCTCTCCTAGGGGCTGGTTTTATCAACCATTTACGCCAAAAACTAATAATCCCATAAACCCGCCCCCTCTCAAGGTTAAACCTCAATGTACATTTTTTCCATTTGATAAAAGTCAAGGTTGATATAGGTTATTAGTTGTGAGGGGGCGGGTTTATGAGATTGTTTCTGTGCGTCAAAAATTATTGGTAAAACCAGCCCCTACAGCATCAAAAACACTTGCACAACTTACGCTAGCAGACACGATATTAATGGTGTAGCACGTGCAACAAGCCTTCTACCACATGACCGATCGCACTTGGAGCAGATTCGCAAGCAGCAGCTTCCGCGGCGCAGTGGCCGGCGTGGAGTGCGTTTCCGACAGCCTGACTCCCTCCCTCCAGCGCATCTGCACCAAATTGACCGCGATATGTTTCTTTGACCATTTCAGCTTGAATTTTGCTGGTAGTTTGTTCGGGATTCGTTTCCCAATTGCGGATTGTTTGGACAATCTCGAACCCAGCCCAAATTAACATTGCGAGGACGATCGCAGCAATAAAGTATCCCATAGCTTTCTTTAAACTTTGAGGTTTGCTGTATCTAATCTAGGGTGGCATTTGAAGGCATACAGGATGAAAACCATTGCTATTGAGTGCGGATTTCCACCTGCTAGAACAGTTGTTATTTGGTAAATTGAGGACTAAAGTCTTCACTAAAACAATGGCTACATGGCATAACTTACCCTTCCAAAGCAGCCAACAGACACAGCAACAAAGCCTCCGTCCACTCGACTACAGCACCGTAAGTATCGCCCGTGTGGCCGCCCAAACGGTAGTTAAACCAGGCTCCGGCAAAAATTCCGATCGCACTTCCCCCCAAAGCCATCCCCACCGCCAACAGCCACCGATCGCCATCCAAGACAACTTGCACCACGCTCAAACTCAGCAGCAACAGCACTCCCGGTATAAAATCAAAAGGAGAATAAATCGATTCCTTGTGAAAAGCTCCCTTACCCTCGGCCCGGAGATAGGGATAGCGGGCGATCGCCACCAGTTGGGCCCACCTCCCCCAACCCGCCACACCCATCAAAGCCAGCCACCGATAGTTATTCAAGTCCGAGAGAGCGGCAGTTTTCAGCAGCACGATCGCGATCGCAGCCATCGCCCCAAAGGCTCCTGTAACGCTGTCCCGCATGACTTCCAGCCGACGCACGGGGTCGGGTACAGCCAGTCCGTCCGCCGCGTCCATTGCGCCGTCTAGGTGCAGCCCGCCAGTCACGGCGATGCCCAAGACTACCACCAAGGCCGATCGAGTCAGAGCAGGCATTCCCAACAACTGCAACCCAACATCCCCCAGTCCCAGCATCCCCCCAATCAAAAGCCCGATCGCCGGTGCCAAGCGGGCAATGCCCCGAAACTCCAAAGTCCAGGACACCGGTACCGGCAAACAAGTATAAAAAGCGACTGCGGCTGCGATGGCAGCGCCTTGATTCCGGAAAAAGTCGATCGTAGAGCGAACCCATTTATCATGCACCATAAGATAGAAAATTTTTCATCAGGTATGCAGTTGTCAATCGATTAGCGTGTGCCAGAATTGGACTGTAACACCCTAGTTTTTTGGATCGAGCATTCCTCCTGTCGCCGGCTCTTTTCCCAGGAAAACCTCTGTCGGCAGCGATCCCCAAGCTCCCTATCTAAAAAGACTAAACTCAAGATCCGCGTTTCCCGTACCAAGAATTCTAGCTAACTCCCTGATTTTCAAGACGGGAAAATACTACAACAGAGGCTTTTACTCCATGAGTCACGATCAATTGAATAACAGGGTAGTTGCTCCTTGCATCATCGATACAGGGATCGTCGTCAACAAACGCGATATCAAAAGATTGCTGTTTGATTTAGGACGTGTCCGCTACCTTCACATACAAGATGGCCAGATTTATAGCGAAGGGGAAGGTTATGTACTCGAAGTCTTCGCCAACCCCCAGCGTTCTACCCTGATTGCCAACCATGCGCTTTATTTGAACGTGTATAGTTTTGATTACCTGGAACTGAAACAGTCTCCTGAAGATGGTGCTTATTTTGACCTGGTTCAAGACGGACGGCTGTTGCGGTTAATTCCCCTCTCCAATCCTTTGCAAGAGCAATTCGCCCGGAATTTAAATGCTGCGGCTTTGGATGCGGTTGTCGATCAGGTACTCTCAGGCAACTGGGATCTGCAATTGGACGAAGATGATTCCCCCTTTTAATGGTCAGTCAGTCGATTTTAGATTTTAGATTTTAGATTTTAGATTTACTCGCAGCGCCGTGAATCTGGGAGATAGAACTAAGGTCTAAAATTTTTTGCCCTCCACGACGATTGTCGGAAACTTGTCTCCGTTTTTGGGCGGGGTCATTCGATTTTAGATTTTCGATTGTCGATTTTGGATTGACTTGCGCGAGATAAATTCGGGGGACGCAAGGATTTTCGATTGTCGGTTTTGGATTGATTTGCGCGAGATAAATCACGTGGCGGGTACCATCTAGAAATTCTCGGTCATGAGTTTTTTGTCGCGATGTCATCAACAATAGATTAGATAACACTCACATCTTGCACCATTCTCGGTTAACAGGCTTTTCGGCCTGTTCCACAAAGAGTGAATTTTCTTGTGGAACAGGCCGAAAAGCCTGTTCCTAAACAAGTAATTGAGAATGGTGCAACATCTCAAATAACACGGACGGCCGAGTAGCGGTTAACGAGCATCGAGGACTAATGACTGAGGACAAGGCGAAATTTTCTTTTAAATGTCAGGCTAATTGCAGCCATACCCAAGCGCGTGCAGGGGTTTTTGCGACTCCCCACGGTGTGGTGGAAACGCCTAAATTTATGCCAGTGGGGACGCTAGCTAATGTCAAAACTTTGACACCGGCACATCTTGAGGCGGCGGGTTCTCAAATGGTTTTGGCAAATACTTATCACTTGCACTTGCAGCCGGGGGAAGCAATTGTCGCAGGCGCCGGCGGATTGCACAAATTTATGGCTTGGCCAGGCCCGATGCTGACGGATTCGGGCGGCTTTCAGGTGTTTAGCTTGAGCCAAATGCGGACTATTTCTGAGAATGGGGTGACTTTTCGCTCTCCCCGCGATGGCCGCATGATTAATTTGACGCCGGAACGATCGATCGAAATTCAGAATCAGTTGGGCGCCGATGTGATTATGGCCTTTGACGAGTGTCCCCCTTACCCCGCTACGCGGGAGGAGGTGGAGGCTGCCACAAATCGCACTTACCGCTGGCTGCAACGCTGCATTCAAGCTCACTCGCGCCCGGATCAAGCTTTGTTTGGCATCGTCCAGGGGGGCGTTTTCCCCGATTTGCGATCGCGCGCGGCGAACCAGTTGGTAGATTTGGATTTACCAGGCTACGCCATCGGCGGGGTTAGTGTGGGGGAATCGGGGGATTTGATCGCAGAGATTGTGAAGGTGACTGCGCCTCTGTTGCCGGCAAATAAACCGCGTTATTTGATGGGGATTGGGACTTATCGGGAAATGGCGTTGGCGGTGGCGAGTGGGGTAGATATGTTTGACTGCGTGATTCCGACTCGCCTCGCCCGCCACGGGACGGCTTTTGTTGGTGGGGAACGCTGGAATTTGAAAAATGCTCGGTTCCGGGAGGATTTTGCTCCGCTGGATGAGTCTTGTCCTTGTTATACCTGCCAAAAATTCAGTCGGGCTTATTTGGCTCATTTGGCGCGGGCTAACGAAGTGCTGGGGTATACTTTGCTGGCGATTCACAATGTGACGGAGTTGATTCGCTTTACTGGGAGGATGCGGGAGGCGATTTTGGCCGATCGATTTACTGAAGAGTTTGCCTACTGGCTTGCACCGACAGTCGATCGATCGTGATTGCCTTGGGTGAAGATATGCGACAATTATCTGAAAATTGGGTTTAAAACCCAGTCGTTGTAGGACGGCTTTTTCCACACCGTGCGAAGTCAGAAATCCTAGGTATTTGGGTAAACATATCCACGCGCTTTGTGTGGTATGCTATCGAGATCAGACAAGATTTAAAAACCTACCCCCGGACTGGGGGAAAGTCTACGCCCAAAACATTCTTGAGGAGACATGACTACGCACGTAACGTGCATACGTGGTCAGCCTGGGAACCCTAGCAATAGGGATATTAACTACCAGCCGGGAAGTCCCTCGGTATATTTAGAGGGGATTAATCAGAGCGCTGCGCGAAGTACCCCGAATAAATTACGCCCGCGTGATGAAAGGCGTGTTGGGTGTAGGTACGGAAACCGACAATTATTCTTGTACACCCCAAGATGATCTGGAAATACTCTGATACTATATTAGCAAGTGGGGGTGGAACTACCTCACTATAAAAAGCCTTTGAAAAAAAGGAAAAAGAAGCCTCCGGTCTAACTGTACTCAGTTGACCGTCAGGTTTGTTCACGACTCAAAAGTCTTAAAAATCCTCACGCCTTTAGGCTGAGGAGTGTCAAGAAAATTCTGTTGGATAGGTAGGTTGATTCATGGAAGCTGCATTACTCTTAGCAAAACTGCCCGAAGCTTATTCGATTTTTGAGCCTTTGGTTAATGTTTTGCCAGTCATTCCCGTATTTTTCTTGCTGCTGGCTTTTGTTTGGCAGGCGGCTGTCGGATTTAGATAAGTTTGATTTTAATAAAAGCAGGGGCAATTCTGGAATTGCCCCTGATTTTACGTGTTGAGTTTTTGGGCTGATCTCGTTTACGGTTGTTTCGGAATGATTTAACCGCAGAGACCGCAGAGACCGCAGAGGAAGAGAAGAGAGAGATGAATAATTAATCCGTGTAGTGCCTTCCTTCAGCTACCGCCGATCGCACTTTTGAATGCCGGTCTTTCTGTGATCCGCTTGATGTAATCTACAACGGCCGGATAAGCACTGAGGTCGAGTTTTAGCATCATCGGAATGTAGGCCAACATTGACCCGACTGCTGCGTCGGCGACGCCGAATTCATCACCCATTAAAAACGGCTGTTTCTCGAAGATTTCATTTAACGGTTTTAACAACTTGGGAGTTTCGCGATCGCGAGTTGCTTCTGTAAATATTCCCGGCCCCAACGTAGCGTTAGCAAACGTTACCCACTGCACGATTTGAGCTTGCTGCTCCAAAGTGTCTGGCATTTTACCATGTTTTTGAGCTAAATACAGCAGAATTGCGCCGGATTCCCAAAGTTTAAAATCTCCGTCGGCGATCGCGGGTACTTTGCCGATCGGGTTAATTTCGAGATACTCTGGCTGCAAGTGTTCCCCTGCTTGCATATCCAGGGTGACAAATTCGTAGGGAACCGCTATTTCTTCTAGATACCACTTGACAATTGAGGCCCTGCTGCGACCTGGGCCGTAAAGTTTCAGCACGAAATTTTTATCCTTTAACACAATATTGCTGTTATAGCATTTTTTGGGAATTGGGAATTGGAAATTGCAGCCCACAGAGACTTTGATGTCACTCTTCGACTAATAACTACTGACTAATGACTAATTGCCGATAACTAATGGCACTTCTGTCAAGTGCATAAACAAGATTCTGCTGCCAATGAAAATCAAAATTGCTCCGCCCAATATCTCAATTTTATTTGCAAATAAGTTGCCGCACTTGTGTCCGATAAACACGCCTGCAAAGGCTAAAAAGAAAGTAATAAATCCGATCGCACTAACGACAGGGCCGATCGAAGTTTTTAGCACAGCAAATCCGAGGCCAACTGCGAGGGCATCGATACTCGTCGCCACCGACAGTGTTATCAAAGTCCCCGTATCTAAGGGATTGAACTTTTTCTCGCATTCTTCGCCTTGCAGCGATTCGTAAATCATTCTCCCGCCAATGAAACTCAAAAGCCCAAAAGCTATCCAATGGTCGATCGGTCTTATCAAAAAACTAAAACTAAGACCGATTAACCATCCTATTACGGGCATTAAAGCTTGAAAAAATCCGAAGAATAAGGCAATTTTTAAAGCTTTATTTACCTTCATGTGCTTGATTGCTAAACCGCTCGAAACAGCGACAGCAAAAGCATCTGCTGCTAGTCCAAAGGAAAGTAAAATGGTAGTGGCTGCATCCATTTTTGTAAAATGTTAGGTGTTATAAATAAAGTCTTCCTCTTGACTGTTTTATTTTACACTAAGTTTTGATATAATTGCGTTTTTATCATAATCTATTCATTTTTGACTCACATTTATTTCACAATTGGCGAGGGTTGAAAAAATCAGCGCTTAGCTATATTCTGTAAAAGATTATTTATCAAGTAGCAGAATTGACTATGCCGCAATCTAGACCCTACCAGCCATTGCTGCTCAGGTTACTGCACGGGGTTAACGCTGCGATCGCCCTTTTAGCAATTTTGAGCGCATTTCTGGTTTACAACACCTACGATGGGCGGTTTGGCAAAGTCCCCGTGCCTCAGATTGCAGATATTATCGGGATTCACGGCACTTTTGGCAAGATGTTGCTGTTAGGAATAATGCCGGCTTTTGCATTGTACAGTTTCCACGCAGGCCAAAAACGCTTGGTGCAGCCGGATTCTTTTGGGAAACTAACGCAGTTGGGAAAACCGATTTGGTGGTACAGTTTGCACCGGATTGTGAATACATTGATGTTGCTAGCACTGACTTGGGCGATCGCTTCTGGCAGTATGGTTAAGGAAGAATGGCTGCCGGCTGGGGAATTGACGCGGGTTTGGTATTATTTACACGCTTCTGGTTGGGTGGTATTGGTATTTTGTCTGGCAATGCACTTGTTGATGAGTGCGAAGGTGGGGGGTTTGCCGCTAATTTTGTCGATGTTTGATGCCGCCTATCGCCCGGAAGATTCGCCGGCTGCTTGGTGGAAGAAAATTCGCTCTTTTGTCGATCGCTCTTAATGTGAAAATGCTTAATGTGAAAATGAACAGAAATAATTTATTAATTGTTGCGGAAGTCTTGGTAATGGGAGGCTGGTTGTTTGCTGTGGTTGCACCTTTATTATTTCCCTAATCCTAGGCTATCAATTTTTCTTAACAAATGATAGTTAGCTCTATACTGAGGACTTCAGCCCTCCGTTTTATGACGACTAAAGTCTTGACTATGGGATGAGAATTAAATAAAATCCACTTTTCATGACTGTTGTGGGATGGGCGTCCCGCCCGTCCTTTCTGGGCGGGCGGGACGCCCATCCTACAAGAAAAAAGGGAAATTATTTAATTGACGATCCTATGAAGCCAAATTAAGCTTTTCGCGCCGCTTACTAGCAAGATTTGCGACGGGTTTTCCTGGCGGCAAAATGCGATATCAAACGATCGGCAATTTTACCATAAACTCAGCACCGCCCCCAGTTTGAGATTTAATTTGAGGTTGCACCGGAGATTCAACTTTCAGCCTGCCACCGTGCAATTCTACAATAATTTTATAGCACACCGACAGATCCAATCCTGTAAATTTTTTAAAGGATTTAGTAGGGCCAAACTCCTCAAATATTATTTGTTGAATTTCCGGCGGAATTGTTGAACCATTGTGGGCGATCGATACAACAATAAACCTACCTGTATCATCCTCGAAAATATCGGTTTTGATAGTAATAATTTGAGCCGAGTTTTCAATACTTTTAACTGCATCTATAGCATGGCAGATCAGACTCGCGAATACCTGGCTCAGTTGAGCGGGATAACACAAAATTGGCGGCAGGTTGTGGTATTCCTTGACTACTAATATTTTTTGCTCCAGTCTGTGAGCCAGCAACAGCAAAATATTGTCGATGCTCTCATTAACGTTGGCGTGTTCTTTGTTGGCTTCGTCAGGAAGTGAAAATTTTCGCAAAGCTAGGACTATCTGGCGAATGCCATCGGCTCCTATTTTCAAAAAATTGAGGATTTGTGGCAACTCTTTGCTGATAAAATCTAGGTCGCAACGCTCTATTTTTTTGGCAATTCGCGGCACAGGTTCGGGATATTGTTCGCGATAGAGGCGAATTATACTAAGCAAATCTTTGATATAATCGTTGAGGTGTATCAGGCGACCGTAAATAAAGTTAATCGGGTTATTGATTTCCTGGGCAACTTCGGCGGCTAGTTGACCCACCATTGTAATTTTTTCGCTTTGTACTAAATGCTCTTCGGTGATTCTGAGTTTGGCTAATACTTCTTCCAAAAGTTTGAGTTCTTCTTGAATTTGCCCGTGGAGTTGGGATTGGGAAATTGCGATCGCCAGCGAGTCGGCAATTGCTTCCAAAACTTGCACCTCGTCGGGACTCGCAAATCGGCGGTTTGCACAGGCGAACAGATATCCAAGCCGATGATTCTCGGTTAGTACGGGTACTGCTGCGTAGTGACTATTTGTAAGTTCGATATGGGCGTGTTCCTCAGACGCTGTGGCATCAGGGGCGGCGGTTTTATGTAGCAGTATCGTTTCGCAGCGGTGAAGCCGTGCAGCTAAATCTCCAGAGGGCCCTCCTGGAACACCAAAGATTCCCAAGCGCCCCGGCAAACCTTCCCGGCAATATTCCCAGCTAAATTCTAAAGTATCTTGTCGGGGATCGTACCAGGCGAAAATTGCTCGATCGAGCTTCAGTAAAGTACCGAGTTCGTCTACTGTAGTTTGGAGGATGCGATCGAGGCCCAAGCAAGCGCGAATGCGGCCAGTCAAGCGGTGGAGAAGGGCTTCTGTGCGACTGCGAATGCCATTTAGGGCAAACAGCTTGAGCGCCACAATTGCACAGAAAATAGCTGCTGCTGCAAGTACGCCGGCGGCTACTGCTAGTATCTTGAAAGGAAGGAGTTCTTTTTCGAGATTGTCGCGGGGAATTACGAGGGCGATCGACCATTCAGCTTGTTCTAAAGGAAGATAGGCAACATAAACTCTGGCGTCGTTAATTTGAGTCAGCACAATGCCAGTTTTTTGATAAACCATCTCCCGCGCTACATTTGCCAAATTAGCATCTGCAGACTCTAAAAGACTGGGAGCCGAATTGTCGATATTTCCGATTAATCGAGCGTCGGGATGCACAATCGGCACTCCTTGAGAATTGAGAACAAAAGCGTAAGTTCCGGGGCCATATTCCAGCTTTCTTACTACTTGGGCAATTCGAGCCATGCTAATGACGCCGTTCATTACGCCGATCGGCTTTTCGGTTGTTTTATCAATAGAATTTGCTGAATTTGACCACACAGGAGCCGAAATGGGAACAATACTTTGTCCTTTGAGCGTGCGAGAAATGGTAGGATCGGAAACATAGACTTCCCCAGCCATTGCCTTTTTGAAGTGTGCGCGGTCGCTGACATTAATCAACGCTCTGCCGACTTTTGTGGTGAAATAAGAACCGTCAGGATCAATTAATGTGAAGTATTGGAATTTTTGTAGTCGATTTACTTCCGATTTTAAATAAGGCTCTGCCACTGACCAATTCATCGAACGAACGGGAGCAGTATTGGCGAGGACTTCGATCTCAGCCTTTCTAGTGCCGAGCCAGCGATCGATCTTGTTGGCCCGCTCCCTAACTTCTAACAAAGCATTTCGCTCTAAATTTGTGATAATCAAGCGACTAACGCTTTGATAGCTCATACAACCAGTGATGCTAGCTGCCAGAATTGTTACGCCCAAAATTAAGAGCGCAGTTTGGTACCCAAGAAGGTATTCGCCCTTTAATCCCGCTGGCAATAGTCTAGTTAATTTCCACCACTTTACTCTCGCAAAGCTTCGCATGGTTTGACCAATTTGTGAGATTGAAATCTTTAGCTCACCTACGATCTACTCGCCCGCCTGCCAGTAGTCTTAAACTACTAGCATTCAATAATTGCGGGGATTTTTTAATTTTTTCCCGCCGAGCGGCTCCTATCGTTTGCGGTTACACTCCTTATGATATAAAGGACACGGCCGTGCCGTTTCCCTACCCAGATTAATTGTAAGGACACGGCACTGCCGTGTCGAAAGCGGTGGGTAATATTAATTCTGATGCTACTCGATTTGATATCACTTTGTTAAACAGGAATAATATTATACCACTTCTTTGACAAAATAAAAAAAATCATCAACTACTTAATTCTTTTTGACAGGCGTTAATAATTGATGTTATTTAGGTGATGTGAGAAGTAGACTTTTTAGGTTGAGATGCTTGGTGTGTGTCTTAATCAAAAGTCCTGACTGTTTTTACTTCGTAGTCTGAAACCCTAGATTTTCAGTTGATAGTTCGATTGCTGAATCGCCTTAAAACCCTTATTCTACGGTTGTCATCAAAAACTGTCAGCACTATTGCTTGATAACGAAATATTGAAAATTTTTCGTTCATTATTAATGAAGGAAAAACTTGTTAAATATTTTATTTACATCTCAAAAATCAAAACTTTTTGCGGTGCATCCGCTGGCTGAGGCACTGTTAAATTGCCCCAGTTGCGGGATTTGTTTAAAGAACCTTGTGAGTGTGTTCGTGCTGTTTCACATTATCTTCAGTGCGAATGACGCGCTCGGAGTTGAGCACCCTTTTGCGTTCTAAGGAATAAGTAAAGTCGTTGCGAACTGTTCCCAAGGGAATGTGAAGTTGAGCTTGGGGGCGGATTTTGTAAGTGCGGGCAGCAGCGATCGCCCGAAAGCCAAATTCTTCACTAAACTGAGATGATGTCGGGAATTCTGGCAACATTTTGGGTGTTTCGCCGTCGAGCACTGCTCCCAAAGTCGTCCCGCAAATCATTAAATAGGATGTGGGAATTCCCTTCAAAATTGCTTCTAAAGCTGCTGAGGGAATAGCTTCTATTACTTGCACTTCAAAAACTTCGCCTTCTTCTTTGATGAAGCAGGTAGCTACACCGACTGCTATGTAGTCGTCGGTGCAGAGATCGGGAGCGTTGGGATAAACTGTTGCAGTCGTCATAAGAAAAGCTTGGTAGTGTGGAAACCGGGAACGAGAAATTAAGCGATTTTAGATTTGAGATTTGAGATTTATTCCACGATTTTTTTCGGGGATTTTACGTTAAAAATCTCAAACCGGCGGTTCTAATAGCTAAAATTTTTGGTTAAGCTCCAAGGAGCCGATCGCACGATTGTGTCGATCGTACCACATCAAGGTAGATGCCGGATGATTCGGCAAGGATTCCCCGCCGCCACGACGTTTGCGGGAATATTTTTGACAACAACACTGCCTGCGCCGATCGTGCTATTGTCGCCAATAGTGACTCCTGGACAAATAATACTGCCGCCGCCAATCCAAACATTATTGCCAATATTAATTTCAGCGGCGATTTCCCGGCCAGAAAGTCTAATTTCCGGGTCTGTGGGGTGAAAAGCGGTGTAAATTTGTACATTTGGCCCGCACAGCAAATTCTCGCCAATGTTAACTCGATTGCAGTCGAGAATCACGCAACCAAAATTCATGTACAATCCGTTTCCCGCATAAATATTACTGCCGTAGTCGCAGTAGAAAGGTGGCTCGATTTCAACTTTTGGGCCAACTGCACCGAACCATTCTGCGAGAATTTCTAACCGTTTGTCTGGTTCGTCTTCGCCGGTAGAATTGTAAGTTCTGGCGAGGCGGCGGGCTCGCTGGCGCTCTAAAATTAATTGCTCATCAGCAGCTAAATACAATTCACCGGCGAGCATTTTTTGTTTTTCGGTTTTTTCCACAGTTTTTTCCACGGTAAGAATCGGCGGTTTCAACCGCTACTTCACCAACGAACTTCATCTCTAAGAGACTGAAAAATAATGTAGGGTGCGAAGGGCGCACCTTACCGCTATAAGCTGTTGCGGCATTTAAATTGTCTGTCAAAAAAAAATCTTGTGGGTGGGCGTCCCGCCCGCCCTGAATATACAATTTAAATGCGCGACAGCTTAATTAGCGCGTCAGATCATTTTTTGATGTTGTAGCATACATTTAGGGTTCAGGTTTTGACTGCAAACAAACAGCTAAATCCAGATTGGCTAATTTCTCAAAAGCTCGATCGATCGATCCTTTTCCCCGCAAAAAACCAGTATTTGCACCGGGGCAAATATATTGTAAAGTTTCCGGCGAAAATCGATCGATAATTGACTTCACGCTGTTAATTTGCCTAGGCCAGTGAAAAGTTTTTGCCGTCAACAGCGGTACTGGGGCGGCTTCTCGGTTGGGGAGCAAGTGCCTACCCGAAAACAGCACTCCACCGCTGCCACTATGATAAAGGCAAGAGGAACCAGGAGAATGGCCAGGAGTCCAAAATGCTTTGATTCGATCGCTCACAACAAATTCTCGCTCAAAAACCGTCACCTTCAAACCCGGCAGTAAATAAGCTTCCTGCTCTTGAATCAGGATCTCGCACCCCGTGGCTTCCTGAATCTCCCGCGCCTTGGCGATAGCGCCACGGTGGGTGAGAAACAGCAGTCGCACGCCGCCGTGTTCCCGCAAAAATGTTTGGTTAATCTCATCCCAAGCGGGACAATCCACCAGGATGTTAGTTTGGTTTTCTACAATGAAATAGGCTGTTGCACCCAGGGTATCCCGGTTAGGGGGGAAAGCCAGGATATTGTCGAGCACGGGCCTGGGTTGTTTGGAGACTGAACTCTGTTGTTTCAAGGAAGTATTTCAGAAGGGAATGGGATAAATATTATGTTCTTTTTACTATGGTTGTTCGTATTGGGGCTGATATCCTACTACTTGTTGCAAAACGGCACCAGCCGCATCACCAAGACTCCGATATGGCTGCTGTGGCTGGTAATGATGGCGCCCGCGCTGATTTGGGGTGGTTGGATGTTAGTTTACGGCACGAGCAAAACTGTACCGCCGGAGTTGGTAATTATACCTTTTCTGGTTTGCCCTTTTTTGTATTGGTTTTTGGTACAGTTGGGGCGCAAGAAAATTACCGCCGAAACTGCACAGCAGGTAGCAGACTCGGAGACTGAACCTGCAAAGCCAAAACCGCCCGTGCGGCCGATCGATGCAGCAGAAGAAGCGAGTTTGCGCGATTGTTTTCCTTGGTCAATTTACTTTTTGCGAGATTTGGAATTTCGGCCCCAGGCTGTAATTTGTCGCGGACAGTTGCGGACGAACCCGGAGGCGGCTTATGAGGCAATTCGGGAGAATGTGGAGAGGCTGTTTGGCGATCGCTTTTTAGTAGTATTTCAAAACAGCTTGAGCGGTCAACCTTTTTTTGCTATAGTTCCCAATCCCAGCCACCAATCAGGCGAAACTCCTGTCAAAACCGAATCTGTAACCAGGCCATTTTTTGCATTAGCTTTGCTGCTGATCACGGTGTTTACGACTACACTTGTCGGGACGCGACTTGCCGGAGTTAGTGAACAAGCTTTGCAGTCTAACCCATCAATGTTGCTGCAGGGTTTGGCTTACTCGCTGGCTCTAATTACATTTTTGGGAATTCACGAATCCGGCCACTATTTAGCGGCCCGATTTTACAAAATTCGCACGACTTTGCCTTATTTTATTCCGATTCCTTTTTTCTTGGGAACTTTTGGCGCCTTCATTCAAATACGGAGTCCCATTCCCAACCGCCGAGCTTTATTTGATGTTAGCATTGCCGGCCCCCTGGCGGGTTTAGTGGCGACAGTGCCATTATTAATTTGGGGTTTGAATCATTCGACTATTGTACCGCTGTCAGACAAGTCGGGAATGTTAAATTTTGACTCTTTCAAACCCAGTTTTTCGCTGCTGATGACTTTGTTGAGCAAGTTAACCTTGGGTGGTGCTTTCAATGCGGAAACTGCGATCGATTTGCATCCGGTAGCGGTGGCGGGTTATTTGGGTTTGATCGTGACGGCGTTTAATTTGATGCCGGTGGGACAACTCGACGGCGGGCACATTGTACACGCGATGTTCGGCCAGCGAGCGAGTATGGCGATCGGGCAAGTTGCTAGACTTTGTATGCTGCTGCTTTCTTTTTTGGAACAGGGTTTGCTGCTGTGGGCGATTATTTTGTTTTTCACGCCGCTAAACGACGAACCGGCGTTGAATGATGTCAGTGAATTGGACGATCGGCGGGATTTTTTGGGGCTAATGGCGATCGGGCTTTTGTTAATGATTTTGTTGCCGGCGCCCAGGGTACTCCTTGAGTGGTTAAATGTTTAGCAGGAAGAGGGAAGTTCGGCAACGGATTCGCTCGACGGATTTAACTAACGGATCGATGTCGAAGTTCGAGGTAATAGAGAGGAAGGAAGAAAAGAGAGGTTGACAAAATCCTGCAAGGGTTGCTATACAAGCGAGTTTAGAATTTATCGACTCGCTTTCTATCTCGAAGTAATCTTTATTTTCACCGACTGATTAGAGAAATATGTCTTACAAATCCTTTACTTTCCAACAATTAGAAGAGCGCTTTGGATTGGAGCTATCACTCAGTCCTCTTTTGAGTGCCAAGGTGGTTCCAATAGAACCCTCCGAATGGCTTTGGAGAGCAATCGAAATTAGTTCTAACACTGCTGTTACAACTGTAAAAGAACGTTCGGAACGGATTATTTCTCCTATTCTGTTAGAATTTAGAGAAAGGAACAACAGACAATTTTCTCTTTTTTCTGGTTGGTCATTTGATGTAGATCCTGAGCGGGGATTGAATGGGGAATGCGACTTTCTATTGTCTTCCGTTCCGTTTGATTTGGAAATTAAAGTTCCGGTTTTTGTATTGAGAGAAACTAAAGGCGGAGAAATAGAATCTTGTCTGCCACAGTGTGCAGCACAAATGGTAGCGGCTCAGCTATTTAACGAACGCGAACACAGTTCCATACCTGCAATATATGGCTGCGTAACTACTGGGGTTGTCTGGCGGTTTCTTAAATTAGAAGGAAATAATTTAATTATTGATGTTGATGTTTATTGTCTAGATAATGTTTCTATGATTTTAGGTGTTTTGCAAACAATCGTTAATTTATACCAATAAGTTGACGAATCTAATAAAATAGGTTTATAGGAAAAATCCCTGGTTATTACCAACTTAATAATATTTTTTTCCCAGAGGCGAGAGCGAAAAAAATTACCGAAAATCAAATAATATCAAATCCGTTGGCATCGGAATGATTCATCTGTCTCTTCCGTTTCTCTGTATTCTCTGCGCCCTCTGCGGTTTAATCATTCCAATACAACCGGAATTCATTTAATATAGCTGTACCAATAATCGCAATGACTCCAGAAAAAACAGCGCTAATTCCGATTTATCGCGAGCAGTGGCGACAAATTGGACTTTCGATCGCACAGATCGATCGCCCGCAAGCGACAGCGGCCATCAACACCGCCTACAAGGGAATCAATCCAAAATCGAAAATCGAAAATCCTCAAGCCCCCGCATTTATCCGTGGAATCGCCTCTAAAATCTAAAATCTAAAATCTAAAATCTAAAATCGATTGACAGCCCTTACATAGCTTTGCAAGCAGTTGAACCGCTAAGGATACGCGATTCTGGTCTGGGAATGGCCAGCGAAATCAGAAACAAAATTCATAATGAATTGTACGATATATTAAGAAGTCAACTGGACAGGAAATTAGAAAATAAGATTTACAGCCAACTCTATAATCCGCTGTACGCTCAACTGATGAATCAACTGCACCTTCATGTTAAAGACGAAGTTTACGTCAAATTAGCAAGGAAGTTGGGCGGGAGATTTCAGATGGAAAACTGCGGCTGGATTTACCCGTTTGAGAAAATGTGCTTTGTGTGCGATCGCTCGATCCAACTTCATTTTGACAACGAATATTTGCTCCACGCTTTATGTCAACCAGCGGTTGAATTTGCTGACAAGTTCAGTCTATACTCTTATCGTGGCGTCCGACTGCCGGAAATAATCGGTCAAATTCCGCCCCAATCTTGGCAAGCTTCATGGCTGTTAAAAGAACAGAATGCCGAAGTGCGGCGAGTTTTGATTCAGGCGATCGGCTATCCGAAAATTTGTCAAGAATTGCAAGCAACTGAATTGGATAAGTGGGTAGCCACGGGGGGCTACCCCTACCAAGAATATACTTTGTTGAAAATTGAGAATAATATTGACATAGAGCCAATTTATTTGTTAAAGATGACTTGTCCGAGTACGGGACACCTTCACGCTTTGCGAGTGCCGCCAAAAGTGTGCTCCGCTAAAGAAGCGATTAGCTGGGTAAATTGGGGAATAGATCCCGAAGAATTTCAAGTCCAGACTTGAGGCGAAAGTTTAGAGTTTTGAGTGCGCGAGTTTACAGTTAAAGAATTACAGCGCCACAAAAGCAGCGTTGTGCACAAGTCCAGAACAATTAAAAAATGTAGAATTGCAGCCACCGCTTGATACTATGTACTCTGGCAGCTAAAACCCACAACTTCAAATCGACATGAGCCAGCATTCAGACCGCATTGCCCCTCACGGCGGCATCCTGGTCAACCGCATTGCCACACTAGACCAAAGACAAGAATTTTTCGACAAAGCAGAGTCCCTGCCGCGAGTTCAGCTTTCAGATCGATCGATCTCCGACCTGCAAATGATCGCTATCGGCGCCCTGAGTCCCCTCAAAGGGTTCATGAACGAAGCTGATTATCGATCGGTCGTTAAACAAATGCGCCTCTCCAACGGCCTTCCGTGGTCGGTTCCCATCACCCTCTCGGTAACAGAAGAAGTCGCCGCCCCCCTGAAAGCAGGAACTTTAGTGCGCCTCGACACCCAGGCGGGCGAGTTTGTCGGCATCTTGGAACTTGCAGAAAAATATCACTACAGTAAAGAAGAAGAAGCCATCAACGTCTACCGCACCGACGACATCAAACACCCAGGCGTCCAAGTAGTAGACAAATCCGGGCCCGTTAACCTCGCAGGCGACATTTGGCTGCTGGAACGCGAACTAGATGTTCGCTTCCCCCAATACCAAATTGACCCGGCGAAATCGAGAATGCTGTTCACAGAAAAAGGATGGAAAACCATAGTCGGTTTCCAAACCCGAAACCCCATCCACCGGGCCCACGAATACATTCAAAAATGCGCCTTAGAAACAGTAGACGGCTTGTTCTTGCACCCGCTAGTCGGGACGACAAAAGAAGACGACATCCCGGCTGATGTGCGGATGCGCTGCTACGAAATTCTGCTAGAAAAATACTATCCAAAAGATCGCGTAATTTTGGCAATTAATCCGGCGGCGATGCGCTACGCCGGGCCGCGAGAAGCAATTTTTCATGCTTTAATCCGCAAAAACTACGGCTGCACTCACTTTATCGTGGGGCGCGATCACGCTGGAGTTGGCGATTATTACGGGACTTATGATGCCCAATATATTTTTGACGAATTTGAGCCGGGAGAATTGGGAATTGTGCCGATGAAATTCGAGCACGCTTTCTATTGCACACTGACGGAACAAATGGCTACAACTAAAACAAGCCCCAGCACTCCCGAACAACGGGTGCATTTGTCGGGAACCAAAGTGCGGGAAATGCTGCGCGCTGGAAAATTGCCGCCGCCCCAGTTTTCCCGGCCGGAAGTCGCTGCTGAATTAGCCAAGGCAATGAATATTTTTAGTTACGAGATTTAAATCTTGAACTTTGGTGGGGGCGACATTCTGAAGAGTTTTGAATTTTGAGTTTTGAGTTAAAATTTTATAATTTTAAACTTAAAGCTCAAAACTTAAAACTTAAAACTTATCTTAATACTAAACACTCACAACTTAATTAAATTCCCTAAAATTATTGCGGGGAATTTAACTAAAAAGTCACAACTTAAAATTCAAAGCTATTTAAAAATGGGACTCAAGCGGCGGGAATTTTTGCAGCAAGCTGGCCGGGTGCTGGCCGCCATCGGAATCAGCGAGGCCCTGTGGCTGCAGTTGGGCGATGGCTACCTCCAAGCCTTAGCGCAACCGACAGCCAGGAAATTGGCTTTGTTGGTGGGCGTTGACAAATATCCAGACTCGCCCCTGCACGGCTGCGTCACGGATGTGGAAATGCAGCGGGAACTGCTGATATATCGGTTTGGGTTTGTGCCGTCGGACATTTTGACTTTGACTGACGCTCAAGCTACGAGGGAGAATATCGAGACGGCTTTTGTGACTCACTTGACTCAACAAGCAAAACCCGGTGACGTGGTAGTTTTTCACTTTAGTGGCTGCGGTAGCCGAGTCAGTTTGGGCGAGTCTCCCGGAAAAATCCAAAACAGTTTGGTGCCGGCGGATGATGTTTTGCCGTTGTTAGCCAACCGGGCGGTGAACGATATTTTAGAGGAAACGCTGTTGCTGTTGATGCGATCGCTCGCGACAGAAAATGCGATCGCCATCCTCGACACCAGCTACCCCTATCCGGGTTTCTCCAAAAACGGTAACTTTCGCATTCGCTCCCGCCCCCGCCCCACCATCGGCCAGCCTCGCCTCGCAGAATTAACGTTTGCCCAAGGCCTCCGAACCCGCAAAAATCTTCGTCCTGCCGCCGCCGTAGTTGCCGCAGGCGCGAATTCCCAACTCGCCGCCGAACAAGAGTGGGACGGATTTACCGCAGGTTTGTTTACCTACGCCCTCACCCAAACTTTGTGGTGGGCAACTCCCGCTAGCAGCTTCAGCGTCAGTTTCAGTCGCGCTGCGGGCAATGTTTACAGCAAGCTGGCGGGGTTATCGCAGCAACCGCAAATTCTCAATCACGATTTAACAATCGCGCCGGCGGTGAATTTTTCAAATTTAATCTTCAATTCCCCTGCATCTGACGGCGCTGTGACGGCGGTGGAAGAGGGGGGCAAAACTGTGCAGTTGTGGCTGGGGGGGTTGTCGCCCTCGGTTTTGGAGTGCTCCGGGGGTTCTGTGTTTGCTGTGGATTCTTCCGAGGGCGCGAGGCTGTTGCTGCGGGGACGCACGGGCCTCTCTGCTAAAGCCCAAGTTTTAGATGGGTCTGCTCAAACAGACGGCCAATTAACAGTCGGCGAAGTGGTGAGGGAAGAAATTCGGGTTTTGCCGCGAAACATCGGTTTGACAGTAGCTTTGGACTCGGGTTTGGAACGCATCGAGCGGGTGGACGCTACCAGCGCCTTTGCGACTGTGCCGCAAGTTTCGGCGGTAGCCAGCGAGCAATTGGCTGACTGTCGGTTCGGCAGAGTCCCGGAAACGACTTTAGCCGAAACTTCTTCGGCTCACGAGCCTGCTTTGTATCCCAGCCGTTACGGTTTGTTTTCTTTGGCTCAAACGCTGATTCCCGATACTGAGGGCGACGGGGGAGAAGCAGTTAAGGTGGCGGTGCAGCGCTTGACTCCGCAGTTGAAAGCGCTGCACGCTGGGAAGTTGCTGCGGCTGACAGCCAATGAGGGGTCTTCGCGCCTGAAGGTGCGGGCGGTTCTGGCAACTACCGCACCGCAAGCGCGGGCTGTGGCGCAGCGAGAGCCGGTGCGGGCCGGCGGTGATTATCGGCTGGAACCGCTGAGCGGAGAAAGTGAGAAATCCGCCCGCGATCATATATTAAGTGTGAGCAACAGCAGCCGAATTCAGTGCAGATTGTATAACGACAGCGATCGCCCGGTTTACTTTGCGGTGTTTGGCTCGGACAGCGGGGGACGGCTGTCTGTGCTGGGCGCTGAGGGCAAAGACGCTGTGGGGGGAATGTCGCGGCCGATCGCTCCGGGGGAGAATTTGACCGTGCCGGCGGCTGGGACGATCGGGTGGCCGGTATCTGCGCCGATCGGACTTGCGGAAATCGTGATTATATTTAGTGAGACTACCTTCGATCGAACTCTAGCTGCAATAGAAGCCGAGATCCAGCAAACGAGGGATGCCCAGCCAATTCGAGTGCTGTTGAATCCTTTAAATGTGGCGCGGGCGGTACTCGAAGATTTGCACGCCGCTAGCATTCCGGGGGTACAGAAAGTGGGGCTATCGACGGATGATTTGGCTTTGGATGTGAATGTTTGGGCAACTCTGAGTTTTGTTTATCGGGTAGTTTAATTGTTAAAAACTCCTCGATCAGAGTCGGCGATTGAAATCGCTTTTGATATTATGTCCGGTCGATTACCCCTAATACGGTAGAGGCGGGTTCACGAAAAATATCTGTCAATAATTGACAATCTCAAAAACCCGCCCTTTTAATCGCGGTCACTCGATCGGACTCGGACTTTGTTTGACTCTCGACAGCGGTTTCAACCGCCGCATCATAAAGGGGGTGGATTTCGCCGGATTTGGTATCAGAAATCAAGACTGATAAAGCTTTTCTACCATTTGAGCCAAGCGTTTCATGGCAGTTTCAATCTCATCATTTGTTGCAGTCAAACTGATGCGTATACACTCATGTTTGTGCTGCCAATCTTCCCGCAAACCGGGGAAAAAAGAACTTCCTGGCACCACAATTACGCCGACTTTTTTCAACTCTTGATACAGTTCCCAATCAGTCATTGGCAAATCTTTCAGCCACAACCACGCGAAAATTGCTCCTTCGCCCCGGTGCAAAAACCACGGCAAATCTTTCGGCATTGCTTGTTCTAGAGTGCTTTCTACGATCGCAAATTTGCTTTGATAGTACGGGCGAATTACGTTGATGGAGATGTCGGCAAGAGCGCCGGAAGCAATAGCACGAGTTGCGATCGCCTGTCCGTATCTCGGCGAATGAATGCACATATTGGTCTGAAAACATTCTAATATTTGAATGATTTTTTCATCGCCGATCGCAATTCCGATTCTTTCACCCGGCAATCCGGCTTTCGACAAACTCATACAGTGCACGATATTGCCGCCAAAAATCGGCGTCATTTCGGTAAAATTCAAGGACGGGAACGGAGGGCCGTAGGCGGAATCAACGAACACCGGCGCGTCAAAAGCGGCCGCTAAATCGGCAATTTTCTTCACTTCGTCGTCGCTGAGAACGTTGCCGGTGGGGTTGCAGGGACGGGAAAAAATGACGCAACCGGTGGTTTGGTCGATCGACAATTGGCTGAAATCCGGGCGGTATTTGAACCTGTGGGCGGCTGCATCAATATCGAGGGTAGGTTTGCAGGCGACTACCGCTTCGGGAATCAAGCTCACGCCGCCGTAACCCGTGTAGTCTGGGCTCAGCGGTAGCACGATATTTTTAAGGCTACCCCCCCTAGCCCCCCCTTGGTAAGGGGGGGATGGGGGGGGTGCGGTGTAGCCGCCGAAAGCGTTGGCTGCGTAGAAGTAAATCGATTGACTTCCGGGAGTAATTAGGATATTGCGATCGGTCAAATTCAGTCCGTAACGCTGATTAAAATCCGCCAACACCGCATTGATAAAGGGCTGATAACCTTGACTGGAACCGTAGCGACAAACCACCTCGCCGTATTCCGGGCTCGCCAAAAGTTCCGCAGTGCAGTCGCGCCACAACTGCTCGACTTCCGGCAAAATCACCGGATTTCCGGCGCTCAAATTGATAAACTCCTGCCCGCTGCCGGCTCGGAGTGTTTCAATAATATCTTTCATAATTGCCCGAACTCCCGTGAGGTGGGACATCTGAGCGCCAAATTGAGTCAGGGCAGGGTTCATAGCAAATGCAGCGACAATGATAGAAGTTTACAGTTTACCCATGATAACTCCAGTCGCCGGCGTTAGCCTAGCTGATCTGGGGCATGGGTTGTCGATCGAGCGTCTGATTAATTCAATAAAGTCGATCGCACAGCGTTTTATTTCTTCCCCTGTGCGCGCCGGAGTATAAGATTGCGGCCATTTGTGGAGTTCGATCGAACTGAGATGTTGCACCATTCTCAATAAGCTTTTTAGGAACAGGCTTTTCGGCCTGTTCCACAAGAAAATTCACTCTTTGTGGAACAGGCCGAAAAGCCTGTTCTTGACAATGGTGCAAGATGTGAGATCGAACAGTGTTTTTTACCTAAAAATTAGCGAACCGAACAGCCATCTCTAATTCAAGAGTTGTGGTAAGATTTCACGCCGTCGCGCCCGATGAATTGCCGATCCTTGACAACAACCATTGGAAACATCTAAAATTAGTCGTAAAACCCGATCGCAACAGAATTTTATGGGAGCCTGTTACTGCTATAATTACAGGTTTAATCCAGCCTCAAAAATCCGATTTGTTGCTAGCTCATTTTCATGATTCGCGGTTTTTTGACAGCGGTGCATTTTATTATCAATCCGACTCAAGCCAATATCTGTCGTAAGATCGACCTTTGAGTAGCATTACATAACAAAAACGTAAATTATCACCCAGTTAATTGCCGTAAAATTCAACAAAAAAATGACACACTTTCCACTTATAGAATACGAGCAACTTACAGATCCTAAAGCCAAAGCAGTGTACGAAGAAATCTTGACAGAATTGGGGTTTGGCATCGTCCCCAACCTGTTCAAGTCAATGGCAATCAACCCTGACATATTAGAAGCAAATTGGAAAAAATTCCGGGGAACCATTCTGCAAGGAGACTTACCCCGCACGCTTAAAGAAATGGTCGGCGTCGCTATTTCCCAATCAAATAATAGCGAGTACGCTCTCCAAGTTCACCTGCACGGATTGTCAGCCTTGGGGATGAGCGAAGAACTACTGCGAACCCTAGTTTCTGACTTTGCCAATTGCCCTTTGCCAAAACGTGATAAAGCCGTAATTACCTTTGGCTTGCTCGCTGCTACAAAACCCCTGGAAGTGACAGAAACTGATTACCAAAACCTGCGGGATTTAGGGCTAGATGATTCTGAAATATTTGAGATTATTGCGACAGCAGACTTGTTTAGCTTTGTCAACCGATATACGGATGCAATAGCCCTGGAAATAGATGCTTTGTAATCTACATTGTATACCCCTATTATGGGCGATCGGCTAGAAGATCAAGATCGAGAAGAACTTCTGTTGACAGCCCGCCGTTTGTTAGCAGAAGCTCAAGCCCTTTCCATCCGCATTTCCGCCGTTAACGAAGTTGCCACAGCCATTAACCGCACCCTCGATCTGGGCCAGATTTTGCGGGTAGTAGGCAAGCAAGCCAAATGGTTGCTCGACTTTGAACACTGTAGCGTTTGCCTGCACAGCACTAATGCTTGCATGACTTTATTTGGCCCGCATATTCCTGTAGATATTGCAGCCCTCCCAGAGGGCGGCCCTATTCACAAGGCCTTCAACACACGTCAACCTCAATTAATTCAAGAAGCGGGTGCTACTGCTATTTTATCCCCCTACGCTTCGCAAATAATCCTTCCTTTGGAAAGCGAAGGTAAGGTTTTAGGAACCATTAATTTTGCCACAACCAAGCCGCGAGCTTACACTCAAGAAGACTTGCGAATTGGCTATCTTTTGGCTTTGCAACTATCCTCAGCCATCCGCAATGCTGAACGTTTTAAAGAAATAAATAGGCTGTATTCCGAACTCGATGCCGAAAAGCACAAATCCGATCGGCTACTGTTGAATGTGCTCCCGGTTGAGATTGCTGAGGAACTCAAAAATAACGGCAAAGTGGAACCACTTTATTATGATAACGTATCGGTTTTATTTACTGACTTTAAAGGCTTTACTCAGTTATCTGAAAAAATGACGCCGCGAGAATTAGTTGACGAACTAGACTATTGTTTTTCTTATTTCGATCGCGTGATGGATAAATACTCTATGGAAAAACTGAAGACTATTGGTGACAGCTATATGTGCGCGGCCGGAATCCCTACGCCTCGCCCAACACACGCTTTTGACGCTGTACTTGCTGCCCTAGAAATTCGACAGTTCATGGATTTGCGAAAAATACAGAAATCTCAACAAAACATTGCTTATTGGGATATCCGCATTGGCATTCATTCAGGCCCAATACTGGCTGGGGTAATTGGCAATAAAAAGTTTTCCTATGATGTCTGGGGAGATACAGTTAATACTGCATCTCGGATGGAATCTTCCGGTGTCCCTGGAAATATCAATATCTCTCACGACACGTTTGAATTAGTTAGAGATTTTTTTGAATGCGAATACCGAGGCAAAATTTATGCTAAAAATAAAGGGGAGTTGGATATGTATTTGGTTCGCTATCTTAAATAAATTTGGGAAGGGGTAATTGCTAAGGAATGAGAATTAAATAACTTCCACTCTTGAAAGTGGGATGGGCGTCCCGCCCGTCCACTCATGACGGGCGGGA
>NZ_JAUBTG010000027.1:0-55384 GCF_036702395.1 Microcoleus sp. D3_18_C2
ATTCGACTGCCAATAGCACACTGCTACAAGTTGCGGCGACTGGGGAGGTTTTGGCTCAGGTTTTTGGCGCTGATAATACTATTACTTCTCTGGATTTTATGACTCTTTCGACTTAAGACAATTCTCACAAAAAACAGCGTGTAGGGTTCCATTCACACAGCACCTTACCGCTGTTCATTCAAAAATTCTAATCCTAAAAAAATAGCTGCGATGCTTCCTGCTACACAAATTTCTCGGTTTTTTATTTTCAACAAAACTTCGGTAAGTGGGATTAAAACTACTTCAATATCTTCTGTAATATCTAATTGTATTTGGCTGGCAAGCTTGACATTTTTAGCAAAGTATAGGTAGATAGAATTGGTGTCTTTTACGGGGTTATCATATAAGGTTGCTAGTTCCAAAATTTCTTCAGCAACATATCCCGTTTCTTCGGCAAGTTCTCTGGCGGCTGCCGATTTGCCGCTCTCTTCAGCAGGATTGAAAGATCCAGCAGGCAGTTCCAGCAAAATTTCGCCTACTCCGTGCCTGTATTGGCGCACTAATAAAAGTTCTTGCTGCTCTGTCGTGGCAAATACGAGGGCGATGTTGGGTCGGACATTAACAAAAAAGTCGTCTATAATTTGTCCGCTTGGCAATTCTATTTCATCTTGTCTAACCTGACACCACTTGTTGTTAAGAACGAAGCGCGATCGCAATAATTTCCATTTAGTTAAATTTTTCATATCGCAATAATGTTAAACTTTCAGCGTTATCCGAAGGCAAAATTTTCCCATCCATAATCTATTTCAGATCAAAAATTTCACCCAGCAGCCATGCCATACAAAAAATTACCACGAAAATTTTGGGAAGACTTACAAAAATTGACTGTTAATTATCTAGCACCCGGATTGTTTGCGATCGAGTCACTGAGTCTGAGTCTAGCAGTCGTTGCCGCAGTTGCAGCAGTGCCAGCAACACTGGAACCAGCAAATGCTTCTACAGTCACAAGTTGGAAATTCGATCCGGCGACAAATCAGCTAGAAATTACTCTCCCAGAGGGAACAACCCCCAGATATTCTCTACTCAATCCGTCTCAGATTGCTGTGGATTTGCCCAATACTGAGATCGGAGTAGATGCAACTCAGCTATACCCGCAAGGCAGAGTGCGTTCTGTGGAAGTGAGTCAACTTCAACCGGGAACGGCGAGAATTCTGGTCAATTTGGCTCCTGGAGTCGGTTTCAGCGCGGGGAAAGTTCAATTCCAAAGAAGCGGGTTAGAAAATCGCTGGGTGTTGCGTCCTTCGATCGAACCGACTCGAATTATGGAAACTCCCGAAACTCAACCCCAGCCTGCCATACAAGTACCGCAAAACCAGCGGCTGACAGATTCCAACTCAACTGCTGCCCCAGAGGTCGATCGACCTGAGCCTCCTACTTCCCCGAATCCCGCTACAAATTATTCGCAGCCGCCAACTCCCAATGACCAAATCCGGCCGCTAAGAGTGCCTTTAGTCAATGTTCGCCTTGACGAACGCCGTGGGGTACAAGCTGCTGCTCTACCCCGCCTAGATCCTCAAATAACGGCTGCTGCACCCCAACAGCGGACGCTTACTTTTGGTGAACCGCTTCCTGGGGGACGATCGAATGCTCCTTTGCAGGCTGCGACTGGGGCGAATGTCTTGTTGCCGGCGGGCACGGAGCTGAGTTTACTATACCCGGGCGATCGGGCTTTGCGGCTGCAAGCGAAGCCCAGCCAAGAGGAAGTGCTGCTGCTGCAAGGGGGAATTTTCGACAGTCGCGGCAATACGATCGTACCTGCTAATACGCCGGTCATCGGTCGGTTTGAAACGACCAACCTCGGCAGTCGATTTGTGGTCGAAGCTATTAGTCTCAACGGCCGCAATATTCCTCTGTTGGCTCGCTCAGAACCCGTGGGAGGCCGCCGACAACAGCCTTCCGATCGCAGTTTGTTGCGAAATACTGGTATTGGTGGCTTAGCTTTGTTCTTGCTGAGCGGCTTTTCCGGTGTCGGTTTGTTGGCGGGAGCAGCAGGTGGTGTTGCTACAACTTACGTGGCTGCTCCTCAACCTGCTACGATTCAACCCGGCCAAATTTTTCAAGTTCAGTTAACGGAAGATTTGCCCCAGTTTGGTTTTTGAAGCCAGAAGGAGTTTTCCATTCTCTGAAATAAAGTAGGGACTTAGGCTTTGCCTAAATCCCTACCCCATATCTGTAATTGACTCAACTGAAAACCGCTATATCGGCGATTTAGAAATTTTGACCTTCACTGGTTGGAGCTATCGAACCCGGTTGGTTGAGGAACAGGTTTTTAGCGCCGTCATTTTGGTAGATACAGTTAATTTCGGGTTGAGCTTCCAAGGGGCCGGTGAAGCCAAAGGTGTTCATGCGATTTTTGCAATCGCGCACTTGGTCTTGGCTGATGAGTTTTCTTTGTTCGAGAATTGCCCAGTTATTGGTTCGCAGGACGCATCCGGGGCGCATACTCGGCTGCGAGATGTAGACGTTGAAGGGGTTGAGGGTGACGTAGAGGCGCATATCTGTCACCATCGCGCTTGCTCCAAACTGCACGCAAAGTTCTGGGTTCGGGGCGCTGCGATCGATAAATTCGCGGGAGGCTACGTTCTCTGGGCTAATTGTAGCTGTGGAGCTAAAGGCAATGCCAATGCCAATTCCCAGAATAAAGACGGCTGTTAAAATCCCTAGGGTGGCGGAATTGAGGAAAGAGGGTTTACCGGACTGAGGTTGACGCCGCGACTGTCCGCCAAAGGAGCCTGGGTAGTCGGAGTCTTCATCTGCTCGGGATGGGTCGCCGCTGAATCTGTCGTTGTAGGATTTAGGTTTGCGTTTCATATAATGTTCGTTCCCTCAGTTCTGGAGACTCAACAGGTAGTAGTTTGTTATTTTTAACCGATCGCGCCTTTCTAATATTATGGCGCTAGGAAGGTGGTTGCCCAGGGCCCAGGACACGCCCTGTGGGTTTGGTGTTGGGTTCACAGCTTGCGATCGACCAAGGGGCTGCCTTGTCTGAATTTTCAGATTTCAATAAAATAGCTGAAAGTGAGATAGTCTTGCACAGCGGAGGAATCCGGCTCAAGATTGTTGACAAATTTTAACATTTTACAAGTCAGGAGGTATAGATTAGTGTCTGTCGAAATTATTCAAAAGCCTTCCACAGTCCGCAAGCTTGCACCACGCTACCGCGTTCTGCTGCACAATGATGATTTCAATCCTATGGAGTACGTGGTGCAGACTTTGATGGCGACGGTACCGAGTCTGACTCAGCCACAGGCGGTAAATGTGATGATGGAAGCCCATACTAACGGGATGGGATTGGTGATTGTTTGCGCTCTCGAACACGCTGAGTTTTACGCTGAAACGCTCAATAATCACGGATTGAGCAGCAGCATCGAACCTGACGATTAGAACCTGACGGTACTGCAACGGATTCGCCCAGCCGATTTCCGACTTATACCGTCAACCCTCATACATACCAAAAAGCCAAGGGTTAGGCCCTTGGCTTTTTGGTATATTTAATCGGGTAGATATGGAAATTTGAAGAGCATAGATTTTTCGGAACGACCGGAAGTGGTTCGGAGCTAGGTGAGCTCTGGCGCCAATTTCAACTCTCCAATCTCAAATCTTTCTCAGAGGAAATTAATAACGTCCTCCGCCGCCGCCCCCTCCGCGAGCAAATTTTCCAGGGCCACCGCCGCCCCGGTTGCCGCCACCCCGGCCTTCATCTTCGCGGGGTTTAGCTTTGTTAACTTTGAGGTCGCGACCCATCCACTCTGCTCCGTCGAGAGCGCTAATGGCTGCATCTTCTTCTGCATCTGTGGACATTTCTACAAAACCGAAGCCGCGGGGGCGACTGGTTTCTCTGTCGGTAGGTAGATGTACTCGCTTAACGGTTCCGTATTCGGCGAAGACGGTGGTGATGTCTTCTTGGGTAACTTGGTAGGATAAGTTACCGACGTATATCGACATGAGGAATAACTCCAAAATTTAGACAGTGCGAAGATTTCAGTTTCGGAGAGTCCCCTGCCGATACAGAAGGGCAAGTTTTTAGACAATTCTGTAGCAATGAACAAAGCCTGCAACTGAATCTGATTCACACTTGATACTTTAACATAGAATAGAGTCTTTTGAGTAGGTTTCAGGAGTTAATTAAGTTGTTCTAATTAAAGGTAAAACTTTTAGGGTATTCAGAAACCTGGTCGATCGGTGTGATGTTTTGCCTGCAGTGGAAGCAGAGAAAGTTATGCCGCGCCCTCTCATCGCAGGAAAGATACATCCACCTTGCCAAAGTTGGTACTCAAAGCTAGGTTTACGTTTTCCAGGGCTTTGACTAACCAGACTACGCCTTCTCGAGTACTGCATTCGTAGTGACCGAACAAAATTGCCAGCCGCTTTTCTAGGTAGGGCTTGACTTTGCCGCAAATTAGTACGATTTTCAGCAGCAAACCTGTGGTTTGGGTGGGACCGAGGTTTGAGATCAAGTCGATGAAGACAAAGTGGTTGGGCCGCACAGGACTCTCTACTACTAAAAAGTTCAATAACTGGCTGCAAGTTCTGATCATTAAAAATTCATTAAACTTCTGATCGTCGCTGTGGGGCAGGGTATTTTGTAGTTGCTTATACAATTTTTCGTTAAAGAGACGTTTGCCGTAGCGATCGTCGGTGACAGAAGAAATCAGGTATTCGTACAAGTCGTCTTTAAAGGAGCGGTAGGACTGATTTGTGCTGGCGTTCGCCGTGAAACGGCCCGCTAGCTGTCTGTAGGTATCTGCTCCTTCTACTTTTCCGACAAATTGCTTGAGGGCAAAGAATAGTTCCGGGTCGGTCAACAGGGTCGGATTTTTTATAGGTTGTATACTTCTTTTGAAGACAATTGAGGTTTCCCGACGCGCTGTTTGGGCTTTTCTCACTTGGTGAGCAACATACTGGGAGAGGTTGATCTCAAATTGCTGCTGCTTTTGAGCTTGGATTTTTTTAATGATTTTTTGCTGTTCGTAGCTGCTGTCGTCGCTGAGCAGGCAGTGTTTGTACAGGTAAGGGTAGCGGGGAATTAAGGTTCCGAGGGCGAGGGTAGCAGGGGTTTTGCTGCTGCTATCTTCATTGTTGTGAGTTATGACTTTGGCTAAACGTTGGAGGGTGAGGTACTGTTCGCTTTCGGTAAATTGATTTACTAATTGGGGGATGGAGCCTCGCCCCCGCGATCTATGGTATCCAAATAAGATTTTGGGTGCTTCTTCAAACAGAGCGATCAATTCAGGGATGGCTGCTTGCTTGCTGGGGTAGGTTTGCCAGCGGTTGATCAGGATGTGGCAGCAGCGGTTGAGAATGTATTTGAATTCTTGTTCGGCGTGTTTTGAGGCTGCTATTTTTTCGAGTGCTTCGGCGATCGAGCGATCGGGATATCCGGTACCCTGGATAAACAAAGTGCGAAAGCGGCTGATGAGTTCGGCAGGCTGCTCTCGTTGTACCAACTCCAGCCAGTGCTTGTAAAGTAGCTGTTCTTCTTCGTGGCTTTGTCTGTTGTAGTCGTTCACTGTGGATTAACCCTCCGAGGCTGGGGCAGGAGCTTTCAGCGCTATTATTTTGATGAATTGGCAAATGAATCGCAATAATTGAGTCAACCGAGCTTCTCGCCGGCGGAGACTTATGGGTAGAAGCGGTCAGCAGCTTATGCCGATCGATATTTTTTGCTTAGTTAAACTATTTATCAACACCAGCATGACATGAATTGTTGGTAATTAGCAAGGCCTTAAATACCATCGACTGTGTAAAGTATTGGTAAAGATCGTGGGTGGGTACGGGATAATTTTTTGGTGAACCGACGATTTAGTATTAGGATGATCGAGGTCAATCCCGATCCGCCGCCCGCTGTTAGTTAAATTTGAGGTTGGGCGAGGTAGAATTAGCTGTGAAAATAATTATTTTAAATGTGAGTGCTGGTTATGGTTTGTCGCGTAAGTATCGCCCAACTTGCTGAAATTTTAACTGTACCTTTGCCTACTGTGTCTGAAGGCGTTTTGACAGTTGTAGGGACAGGTATTGCCACAGATACGCGCACTCTTGAGGGGGGTGAAGTATTTTTGGCGCTGCGGGGAGACAATTTTGACGGCCATCAATTTGTGGCAAAAGCCAGGGATTTGGGGGCGATTGCCGCGATTGTCGATCGACATTGGCAAGAGGAATTGCCTAATTTTCCGCTGTTGCGCGTTGACGATACTTTAAAAGCTTACCAGTCGATCGCCCGTTGGTGGCGTGACCAATTCAGTATACCTATAGTTGCTGTTACTGGGTCTGTAGGTAAAACTACTGTTAAAGAGTTAATTGCAGCGGTTTTGTCAACGAGTGGAAATGTTCTTAAAACTCAATATAACTACAACAATGAAATTGGAGTACCGAAAACTCTGTTGGAGCTTTCATCGACACACAATTATGCTGTAATCGAAATGGGAATGCGCGGGAGTGGCGAAATTGCGCTGCTGTCGCAAATTGCGCGTCCTACTATTGCGGTAATTACTAATGTAGGAACGGCGCATATTGGGCGATTGGGTTCGGAAGAGGCGATCGCCCAAGCTAAGTGCGAACTTTTAGCCGAAATGCCTGCTGATAGCATTGCTATTCTAAATCACGATAATCATAGATTAATCGCAACTGCGACCGAAATTTGGCAGGGAAAAACTTTAAGTTACGGTTTAGAAGGCGGGGATTTGTGCGGAGAATTGCTCACTCATGATACAATACTTATAGATGGTATAGAATTGCCGCTGCCGCTGCCGGGACGGCACAATGCTGTAAATTATTTGGCGGCTTTGGCGGTAGGAAAAGTTTTAGGTATTGATTGGGAAGTTTTAAAGCAAGGTTTGTCTGTGCAGTTACCGGATGGACGGGCGCGCCGCTACGATTTGCCGCAGGATATTGTGATTCTGGATGAGACTTACAATGCTGGTTTGGAGTCGATGTTGGCGGCCCTGAGACTGTTAGCAGATACTCCAGGAAAGCGCCGGATTGCGGTGTTAGGAACGATGAAGGAATTGGGCGAAAGGGCGATCGAATTTCACCGACAAGTGGGAACAGCGGCGCGAGATTTGCATCTTGATGCTTTGTTTGTTTTTGCGGATTTTGAGGAGGCGGCGGCGATGGCTGCGGGCGCTGCGGGTTTGCCTTTTGTGGAGATAGGAGATATTACAGCCAAGGATGGGCGGGAAGATTTAGCAAAGCGGTTGTTGGGATTTGTCGAAAAGGGCGATCGTATTTTATTTAAGGCCTCTCATTCGGTGGAGTTAAATCGAGTTGTGGAGAAGTTTAGGGCAGATTTTGCGGGGGAGTAATAGAAAAGAAATTTTGGGGATTTGAAATTATGCGATCGCTTCTAGTCGATCGCCGCCTCAAACTCACGTTTCGATCGTTGATGCGTAGGGTAAGATGCCCATCTGCACCTAAGTCCCGATGCCTCAATATTTTGATAGCCCTCTGGCCTCGATTTCGATATCGGGATCGATCTCAATTATTGAAATTTTGGCATTTTCAACTACTGTATTTCCGAGCATTGTATTGTGCATTGCCTCAAACTTAGATTCATCCTTAGCAATTCGTTCGTAGTGCAAAATTACGTGATAACGCTTTTCAATTGGCTCTCCAGAATCCGAAATTTCCACCGCGTCCCAATCTATATTTTGAGACTCTTCGGCTTGCTGGCGGTAGCGAGATGCTAAATTTTCTAGGGCGATCGCGATCGCGTGTTCTTTCGTTTGTCCGTAAAAATTAATGGTATCATCAGGGCGATCGCTCAGAGATGACGAAATCTGACAAAGATACTGCCCGTTTGATTGAGCGCAAACGTCGATCGCAATTGTACCAGCAGTGCGATCGGGATTTATTTGAGTCATAAGCTGTTCGGCATTTAAAAGACGATAGTAGGGTGCGTCAGTCCATAAGCGTTTCCCAAGTCCTGTAAGTATTCTAACTGACGCACCCTACAAGGCTGAAACTCACCACAGCACAAGTTTTAGGAGCCGGGGAAGCATGACCTATTTCAGGATATGTCGAAAAAAAGTTAAAATATCAATTAGTTTTCATTGCACTTGTCATGTCGGAGAACAAATATGAGTTCAGTTGAGGAAACCGAATTGTCAGAAATCGTTGACTTGCCACTCATAGGGTCTGCTGAACAATATCTCTTCTCAGTCGAAGACAATCGAGAGCGTGCTGATAAGCTAAAAGAATTACTTGTCCCTAAGCTTAAAATAATCATTAAACAAGCTTGTGACCAAATTCACCAAGTTTATGGCACAGATGTACTCTCAGATTGTCGAATAACGACTACACCAGCTCATCGCTCTGGAGCCAAGAAAACCAAGCCATTCAAAATAGCAAGCGCTGGCTTGACTATAAAAGGAACTTGGTATTTCCAACTGAGATTCGAGTGTACTTCTGATAGTTTATTTGTGAACTTTTTTGGATTAAGAGGACTAGAAGGGAATCCGATTGTTCAAGTCCTGAAGAAGCATTTGAAAGATGTTACTCAGATTTGGGAGCAGGGTGAATATGAAGTTTACTCTGAAACTATTGCACCGAAAGAAGATGAAAATTTAGAGTATGATGAGTTCATTAACAAGCTGCAATTAGTTCCTGAACGAGATGGAAAAGGTACTTATATTCAGAGTCCATCCCTAGTTCTTCCTATTAAAGACCTAGAGGCAGCTCAGCCAGTGATTGATAACTTTGTCGAACTCTTTGCTATCTTTCGTGCTGCAATAAATGTGTATCTTGGTGAGGAAGACCGTTTTGAAGAATATCTAAAATGTTTGAGGGATTGGCAAAATCCGCTTTTTGAAAAATACCTAAAATGTTTGTTGGATTGGCAAAATCCGCTTCAGGTTCAGGAATCTGTAACTACTACTAGATTCTTTCCTGATGAAGTAGATGCAGTACAAACATTTCGTGAGGGGGCAGTACGGCAAGTTTCAGTCAATGCCTATGAACGAGAGCCTAAAGCTCGGCAAAAATGTATTGATTATTACGGTTCAAGTTGCTATATTTGTAATTTCGATTTTGGCAAAACTTTTGGACAACCAGGAAAAGGTTTCATTCATGTTCATCATCTAAAACCCCTTTCAGAAATTGCAGAAGAGTATGAAATTGACCCTATAAAAGATTTGCGTCCTGTTTGTCCAAATTGTCACGCTATGATTCATCGTCGTTCACCACCATTTAGTCTTGAAGAAATCCAGATGTTGTTGAAATCTGCTCGTGGTTCTACTATCTAATATGTGGGGCTTGCTGAATAAGCCGATCGCAAACCCAGACCACGCAATATGCGCTATATTCAGCAAACCCTAATTACTATCAACGGGGTTTTAAACCCAGTTTTCTAATAAAATGCCTACTGTCGGCGAATCATAGCCATCACAGCATCAACCGTAAGTTCCGGGAGAATACCTAAAACTGGTAAAATATCTGCACCCGAACAGATTATAGGTAGCTCCTCACCCTGCCATACCCAAACTTGTTGGTGAGAGAGATCGATTAGCCATGCTAATTGCGTGCCGTTAATGAGGCAGTGGAGGATCTTATTCTGCAATTTTAAAGTGCTTTGATCCGGCGATAGAATTTCAATTAACCAATCCGGTGCGCCGTTAAGTGGTCCGTCTTCATCGGTAAGCCGATCGCCTGCTACAATCGCTATATCTGGTACTGGCGAGTAGGGAAGTACCAAGCAACGCAACTCTGGTATCGCTTCAAATCGATCAGTCCGATCGTTGATATAGTTAACCAAGTTGTGTTGCAGTCGCGAATGAAAAAGGGTTGGCATAGTTTTTTGAACTGCTCGTCCCAGAATAAATTCCCATGCAGGCGAGGATTCAATATCCGGTTGAGCGAGGAAGTCTGTTAGTGAAAGTGTTGCGATCGACTCAATCATATTTTTTTGTCGAACCTCACTGTACTTATTATCTAGATTAAATCCCCGACTTCGTAGAAGTTGTCGGGGATTGAATTGTTCTGTTTGACTCCAGATAGCACCTACCAGGAGTCAAATACACTACTTCGCAGCTTGACGCTCTTTTGCCGCCTTAATCACTTCTTCAGCGATGTTATTAGGACAAGGAGCATAGTGCGAGAAGGACATGGAAAACTGACCGCGGCCAGATGTCATAGTACGCAAATCGCTAATGTAACCAAACATTTCGCTCAACGGCACATCTGCCTTGATCCGCGCTCCAGTTTGTCCTGTCTCCTGAGATTTCATCATCCCACGGCGGCGGTTGAGGTCGCCGATCACGTCGCCCATGTAGTCATCTGGAGTGAATACATCGACATTCATAATCGGTTCGAGCAACTGAGGCCCGGCTTTCGGCAAAGACTGACGATAGGCCGCTTTGGCAGCAATTTCAAAAGCCATTGCTGACGAGTCAACGGGGTGGAAACCGCCTTCTAGAAGGGTGAATTTCAAGTCCAAGCAGGGGAATCCAGCCAAGACGCCTTTGTCGATGCAGCTTTCAAAGCCTTTTTCGACCGCTGGCCAATATTCTCTCGGTACACTACCACCAGTCACTTTTGACTCAAATATGAAGCCACTTCCAGGCTCACCAGGCTCGATCACATAGCCGATTTTGGCAAATTGACCGGAACCACCTGATTGCTTTTTGTGGGTGTAATCGTCTTCGAGGCGCTTGGTAATCGACTCGCGGTAGGCTACCTGTGGTTCGCCGACTTCTACTTCGATGCCGTGGGTGCGCTTGAGAATGTCTACTTTGATGTCGAGGTGTAACTCGCCCATCCCCTTGAGAATCGTTTCGCCACTTTCTTGATCCGTCACCATGTGGAAGGAAGGGTCTTCTTGCACCATCTTGGTGAGGGCTGCTCCCATTTTTTCTTCGCCGCCTTTTTGTTTCGGTTTGACCGAAATCGAAATAACGGGATCGGGGAATACCATCGGCTCTAGGGTTGCGGGATTTTTAGGGTCGCAGATGGTGTGTCCGGTGCGGACGTTTTTCATACCGACGATCGCCACAATGTCCCCGGCTTGGGCCGATTCAATTTCTTCGCGAGAGTTGGCGTGCATTTCCACCAAACGACTGATGCGCTCGGTTTTGCCTGTGGCGGTGTTGAGTACGGTGTCGCCCTTGGACAGAGTACCGGAGTACAAGCGTGTGAAGGTTAGAGCGCCGTAGCGATCGTCCATGATCTTAAACGCGAGTGCCCGCAATGGCCTGTTGGGATCGACGATCGCAAACTCGCCGGTTTCCTCGCCATCGAGATCGACTTCTGGCTGCGGTGTGACTTCCATCGGGTTTGGTAGGTAGTCAACTACGGCATCGAGAACCAACTGCACGCCTTTGTTTTTAAACGATG
Source organism: Microcoleus sp. D3_18_C2 (assembly GCF_036702395.1). NCBI lineage: Bacteria > Bacillati > Cyanobacteriota > Cyanophyceae > Oscillatoriales > Microcoleaceae > Microcoleus > Microcoleus sp. D3_18_C2. Next base: position 11,365 of record NZ_JAUBTG010000027.1, read on the forward strand.
AGCCGCAGTAGGTGGGGAAAAATGCCCGATCGCGAGTACCTTTGCGAATGCAGCGCTTGAGGTCGTCGAGGCTCGGCTCGTTGCCTTCGAGATACTGTTCCATCACAGTGTCGTCTTGCTCGACGGCCAGTTCGATCAACTTTTCGCGCCAAGTTTCGACATCATCCACCATATCGGCGGGAACATCTTTAATTTGATAGTTCAGGGGATCGCCGGAATCATCCCAGATCCAGGCTTTGCGGGTCAGCAAATCGACTACGCCGCAAAACTTTTCTTCTATGCCGATCGGCAATACCATTACCATCGGTTTAGCGCCGAGGATTTTATCAACTTGCTGGACAACGCGGTAAAAATCTGCACCGGTGCGATCGAGCTTGTTGATGTAGATGACGCGAGCGACTTTGGAATCGTTAGCGTAGCGCCAGTTGGTTTCAGATTGCGGTTCAACTCCACCCGAACCGCAGAACACACCAATGCCACCATCGAGAACCTTCAAAGAACGGTAAACCTCGATCGTAAAATCGACGTGTCCGGGAGTATCGATGATGTTGAGCTGATGCTCGTTCCAGAAGCAGGTGGTAGCAGCGGATTGAATCGTAATACCGCGCTCTTGCTCCTGTTCCATGAAGTCAGTAGTCGCCGCGCCTTCGTGAACTTCACCGATTTTGTGGATTTTACCCGTCAGTTTCAGGATTCTTTCAGTTGTGGTGGTCTTGCCAGCATCTACGTGGGCGAAGATGCCGATATTTCGATAACGAGTGAGATCTTTCATAAATTAGTGTTGAGATTAAATGCGACGAACCGTCGGCGACCACCTGCAAGCGTGACAAGCGAGGAATCAATGTTGCCTGGTAAGGCCAGTACAGGCCGGATTTCCTTTTTCCTGTTTCTGGCAGGACTATCTTAATTTTGACACTTCTCCGTCATTCCTGCGAAGGATTCTTGGTTTAATAAGAGCCCCAAGCCTGACAACTCATAAAAATACCCTAGACCAAGGGAAAAATCGTCTCCGAAAGTAGGTTGGGTTGAGGCACTCCTACCCAACAACTTCGTGTTTTTGACGTTTCGCTCAACCTGATATTTTGCAGCAGTCTCAGCAAAAAAGTATAAACCGCGTTTCCTGACAAAAAACCTAGGATTTTACGTGAGTTTATGGGAAGAAAACCGATTTCTTACATTACTGACATTAAATAAGTAGGTGCAAATAAACCTCCCTGTGGGGAGGAGGGGGGCTGAGTGCAGCAATAAACTGGCAGCTTTGATATATCTTTGCTTAACCGGCCACTACAAAATATTATTAAAAACCCCGTTGCTGCGTTCAAAACACTCTAAGTCAAAATCGACCCACTCATCATCCGCTGATATCTCCGCTCCAATTCATCCCGCACCACCGGCCATTGATTCAAACTTTCATCATTCTCAATTACCATTTGAGCCGCCACCCTCGCCAACTCCAAAACCTCCTGATCCTCCACCAAACTCGCCAAAGCAAAATCCGGCAAACCCGACTGCCGAGTTCCCAAAACCTGACCAGGCCCGCGCAATCTCATGTCCATTTCCGCAATAAAAAAGCCATCTTGAGATTGTTCTAAAACCTTCATTCTCTGCATAGCTTCCGCCGTTTTGGAACCGGGCATTAACAAACAATAAGAACGGTTGCTGCCCCGACCAACTCTACCCCGCAACTGGTGCAGTTGCGACAGTCCAAAACGCTCAGAATTTTCAATCAGCATTACCGTGGCATTCGGCACGTCTACTCCCACCTCGACGACAGTAGTAGATACTAAAATATCCGTTTCTTTGTCCCGAAACTTAGAAATTGCGTCATCTTTGTCGGCACTGCTCATTCTCCCGTGGAGCAAACCCACCTTAAACTCAGGAAAGACACTTTTTTCAAGTTTCTCTTTTTCCTCAATTGCCGATCGCACATCCAACTTTTCCGACTCCTCCACCAGCGGTAGCACCACATAAACTTGACGCCCGCTCGCCACTTCCCGCCGAATCAAATCGTAAGCTTGGATTCGTTCTTTGGCAGACAGTACAGTGGTTTGAATCGCCTGCCTACCGGGGGGAAGTTCATCAATTTGACTCACATCTAAATCCCCGTGCAGCGTCAGCGCCAGCGTTCGGGGAATGGGAGTTGCCGTCATCGTCAAAACGTGGGGAGCTTCGCCTTTTTGCTGCAATTTAGCGCGCTGCTGCACACCGAATCTGTGCTGTTCGTCAATTACCGCCAAACCCAATTTATGGAAATTCACTGTATCTTGAATCAGCGCGTGAGTTCCCACTAAAACAGGTAATTCTCCGGTTTCTAATTGGTTGTGAATTTCGCGGCGCTTGGCTACTTTTGTGGAACCAGTTAACAGTTCGACAGACAAGTGCATCAAGTTAAACCAACCTACCAATTTGCGGTAATGCTGTTCTGCTAAAACTTCTGTCGGCGCCATTAAAGCGGCTTGATAGCCGGATTGAATTGCTGCTAGCATTGCCACGACAGCTACTACGGTTTTGCCAGCACCGACATCGCCTTGCACTAATCTGTTCATCGGTTGCGATGAAGCTAAATCGTTGAGGATGTCATTGATGACTCTTTCCTGAGCATTAGTCAAGGCAAAAGGCAAGATTTCATAAAAATGTTCGATCAATTTGCCAGTAGGAAGGATGACTGCACTAGCTTGAGCTTTTCTTTGGGTTTGGCGGCGCTTTAAAAGTCCTAATTGCAGGTAGAAAAATTCGTCAAAAACTAAGCGACGGCGGGCGGCGGCCAAACAATCTCGATCGAGCGGAAAGTGAATATTAGTCACGGCATCGGCTAAACCCATTAAACCGTAACGCTCGCGCAAATCCTCTGGTAGCGATTCTGGCAACATTTTCGCCGCCGGCATTGCAGCCAAAATCGATCGCCTCACCGAACCGGCATCCACCCCTTCCGTCAGCGGATAAACTGGTATCAGGCGGCCGACTTTCATTGATTCGATCGCACCGCCGGAGTCGTCTAATACTTCTAACTCAGGATTTTCTAAAGTAATTCCATATTTACCCTGCTTCACCAACCCCGAAGCTGCCAGCACTGCACCAGTACAATACTCGCGCTTTTTGAATTCTTGCCAACCGCGATTGCTGTAGCGAGGGCCTGCAAAAAAACGACTAATTTTTATCTCTCCGGTGCGGTCTTTTAAAATTACTTCTAATATGGTTAATTTCTTATTCTTCGGACTAGAAAAGCAATTGCATCGCTTTACTTCGGCGATTAAAGTGACAGTTTCCCCAGCTACTAGCTCGCGAATTTGTACTTGCTTTGCATAGTCGATGTGATTGCGGGGATAGTAGTAAAGCAAGTCATATACAGTGTATAAACCAAGTTTGACCAAGCGGTTGCCGTTGGCAGGGCCGATGCCGGTGACGCGGGTTAACTGTTGGTCAAGAGTCAGGCTTGGTGGTGCGGCGGCTGTACTCAGGGGTGCTGTTCGGGGAACGGAAACTGCCGGGGCGGTTGGTTGGGGAGCGTTTGCGGGTCTGACTTGTGCTACTTGTTCTTGCTGGTGGCGAGTTTCTTGTTCCCAAACTTGCTCCATTTGTCTGAGGAAACTCACCGTAATGGCGATCGAATGTTGGCGCTGTTCGAGATCCTTCTGAGGGTAGATGTCAAATTCAGCGGCTAGTTGTCTGGCTCGCTCGCGCGCCGAAGCCGCCACAGAACCTGCCAACTGTCTCAAACTCAGGCCCAGAAACTCGCTGAAGCGGTATTGACTGCCTTGGATGTCGTTAAATCCGCGATCGGCTTCTACTGAAAGAGCTTTTTGCAATCGCTGCCATTCGGGTTGATTATTAGTCATCAGTCATTAGTTATTAGTCATTAGTTATTAGTCATTAGTCATTGGTCATTGGTCATTAGTCATTAGTGGTTAGTCATTAGTTATTAATCATAGCTCAAGAATTCCCGACAATTACCTACGGACAACTGACAACTGTCAACTGACAACTGTCAACTGACAACTGTCAACTGACAACTGTCAACTGTCAACTGACAACTGTCAACTGTCAACTGACAACTAACAACTGACTAATCTTCAAACCAACTCGATCGCCAAGCCGACTCAGCCTCCACCACAGCAAGTTCCCGCTGCTTTTTCTGGTAATCGCGGCCCAGCGAGTTCAACTTGACAGACAGGTTACGAATTTGCTGGCGCCAAGCCGAGGTTCCCGCATCGGCAAACTCTATTTCCGACAGCCGCAGTTTAATCGCTGTAATGTGCAGTGCCCTACTACCAAAGGTTGCTGCCGCCAATTTGCGCGATGCTGATGAGGCATCGGTTTCAATAATTATGTTTAATAAGTTAGGCGGCCCGGCAACACTATCGCCGGAGGATTCAGCAGCAGAAGCAGCTTCTAGAACCGGTTCTGGTAATTGACTCGGCAAGATTCCCGACTGTTGCAGCAAGCGGTTGGTGTCGCGAGAAAGCAGCTTGAGTATATGGACGATCGACTTTTCAATACTATTTTGCCAGCGTGCCAAACTTTCCGGGGAATTGGCATTTGGCAATTGATAATTTGCCAATGAAAATAGATAGTTAATCGCGGAAACTTGGTTTTTTTCCTTTTCGTCTTCTTCGTCTTCCTCTTCTTCCTCTTCGTCTTTGTCGAAGTCGTCTTCCTCTTCCTCTTCGTCTTCCTCTTCCTCTATTTCTTCCTCTATTTCTTCCTCTGTTTCTGATTCAGTCACCAGCGATCGCAATTTTTCCTCCGACGCCGCAGCCAAAGCCTTTACAGACTGCTGCATTTTTTGCCGCCCATCGAAGGACAACTTAAGAAACGACTCCGGTACTGCTTGAGTGCAAAGGTGATAGCAAGCCAAAATTAACTGCTGTCGCACCGCTTGTCCCAACGCAGTTAAATAACCATCGTAGGTACTGCGAAACTCCATATTCAAGGCTGCTAAAGCCTCTTCGAGTCCTGCCAAATCTTGCTCTATTCTCTCTCTTGGTCGCACCATATCTCTCGTATAAAATTAAAATAAGCTAATCCACTTTTAAATTCCATGGTCAAATAAATTTTCACTTTTGTGGCGTGGGCAGCCGATCCCGCCCTCAACAAAAAATTTAAATGCACAACAGCTTAAGACTTACGCAAATTTTAACTTTTTACGCTGTCTGTAGTAGTAACTTTTGCAGTGCCCAGCCTACAAATATAGTCTGTCCATAAGTCCTATAAAAATTAAAAATTAAAAATGCAAAAAATCAAGTTTTCACATTTTTAATTTTTAATTCTCAATCTTAATTGGGATTATTGAACACCCATTTGGGCTGCCACTTCATCGGCAAAGTTAGCTTCTACCTTTTCAATGCCTTCGCCCAAGACAAAACGCACGAAGCGGCGCACTTGGATATTTTCTCCAATTTGGGCGATCGTTTGTTTCACCAACTCTTCCACCGAGATATTCTGATCTTTAATAAAAGGCTGATCCATCAAAGATAACTCTTTCATGCGCTTCTCAATCCGCCCTAGAACAATCTTTTCTTTGATGTTTTCCGGCTTATTGCCCAAGTCATCTTTGCCCATTTCAATTGCCTTTTCTCTTTCGACAACTTCGGCGGGGATATCTTCAACTTTCACGTATTCCACATTCGGGCAAGCTGCAATTTGCATCGCAATATTCCGCACCAAAGTTTGGAATTCTTCGCGACGTGCCACAAAATCTGTTTCGCAGTTAACTTCCACCAGCACTCCCACGCGGCCGCCCGTGTGAATGTAGCTGCCTACAAGCCCTTCTGAGGCAACTCGTCCACCTTTTTTACCTGCCGAAGCCAGACCTTTTTTCCGCAGCCACTCAATGGATGTTTCCATATTGCCTTCGTTTTCAACGAGGGCTTTTTTGCAATCCATCATGCCCGCGCCAGTTTTTTCGCGCAGTTCTTTAACAAGTTTTGCAGATATGTCCGCCATCTTCTTTAAGTTCCCAATCAAAATTAGTTATTAGTCATTAGTCATCAGTCATTAGTCATCAGTCATTAGTCACTAATTTTAATGTTAATGATTAGACCAGAGTGAAGAAATACCCAGTCGATTTTAGTACCGACTTTGTAGGTGTAGCGCCAGAATTAATTCTGGCCTGACACAATGAATGCTTTTGCCAGAGCTCTACTAATGACTTAGACTCGTGCTATAGCAATCCTCGCATCATTTCTGAATTTCTTACTCCCTCCCCTTGGGTTCGGGGAGGGCTGGGGTGGGGTAAAAAATTTACGACTCCTGCAAGGATTGCTATATGTATAATTAAAAATTAAAAATATCCAACTAAAAATAATTATTATTTTTAATTTTCAATCTTTAATTTTTAATTTCCTGGTGTCAGATTCCGATCGCAATACTAGCTCTCGGTTTCTTCGCCGTCAGCGTCAGCGGCGTCGTCGGGATCTACATAATCGGGGTCATCCAATTCTTCGATTTCGACATCATATTCAGCGCCTTCGTAACCACCGTCGTAGTCGTAGTCTTCATCAGAGTCGCCGCCTTGCTGACCGTGACGACCTTCGTAGATGGCATCAGCCAACTTGCCGACAATCAGCTTGATCGATCGAATAGCATCGTCATTCGCCGGAATCGCAATGTCAACCAAATCCGGGTCGCAGTTGGTATCCAACAGAGAGACGATCGGAATTCCCAACTTTTGGCATTCCAACACCGCATTATACTCGCGGCGTTGGTCTACCAGCACCACTCCGTCGGGAATCTTCCGCATAGATTTAATCCCGCCCAGATATTTCTGGAGTTTTGCCATTTCTCGGCGCAGTACCGAAGCTTCTTTTTTCGGCAACAAATCCAGGGCGCCGATTTCCTCGCGACGCTCCAAATCCTTGAGGCGCTCCACGCGGGACTTAATCGTCGTCCAGTTTGTGAGCATTCCCCCCAGCCAGCGCTGGTTGACGTAATAAGCACCGCAGCGTTGAGCTTCTTGGGCTACAATCCCTGCAGCTTGGCGCTTCGTACCCACGAACAAAAACTTTTTGCCTTTTTCTGAGGCCACTCTCATGTACTCGTAGGCGTCTTCCATAAGCTGAGCGGTTTGCACGAGGTCGATGATGTGAACCCCGTTGCGCTCTGTAAAAATGTATGGAGACATTTTCGGGTTCCACCGACGGGTTTGGTGTCCGAAGTGAACCCCTGACTCTAACATTTGAGCCAAACTGACTACTGGCATTGTATTTTTAACTCCTAATTCGGGTTAATCCTCCACCCGGTCGTATTTCTGAAGGTTTGCGCCCTAGAAACACCCGAAAACCCGGATGTGCGAATTTAAACAACTTTTCTAGTTTATCACAGCGCGCGCTACTTTTTCTGACAATTTTATATCACTAGGTTTAAACTCAGATGTTGCAGCAATATCAATAAGAGGATTTTTCGTGGGGTCGGGCGGGTTTATAGAACCTATTTGCAAGCTTTAAGGCTGTTGGCGAACCCGCCCCTACGGCTAATTGAGAATGGTGCAAGATATCAGTTTAAACTCAGATGTTGCACCATTGTCAAGAACGGGCTCTGGGGCCCGTTCCACAAAGAACGAGTTTTCTTGTGGAACAGGCCGAAAAGCCTGTTCCTAAACAAGTAATTGAGAATGGTGCAAAATGTGAGTTTAAATGGGCGGTGGGCAACCGGAGGTGAGATAGAGTCCGGGGTGCAGAGGCTGCGGTTAAAGTTACTTGCAAGCGCTTCTAAAAAACAAAAAATCCAGGTGGGAGGTTGCCAAAGCCTTTGTTGGCTTGTGAGAGAATGGCCTTGTTGGTGCGCCTCTGGTACCTTCTACCTTCGATCGAGCTGGTATCGATTTTTTTCGATCGGCAATTCAGTCAGCTTTACTACCCTGCCCTCTCCATCCGCAAAAATCCCCAAGCTAAAAACGCCATGCCCATACCCATTCTCGTCCTGCTTGAAGTTCTAATTGTTATCGCACTTTCGAGACTTGTCGGTTTAGGATTTCGAGCGATCAAACAACCTCAAGTCATTGGAGAAATTGTAGCAGGAATTATGCTTGGGCCTTCTCTATTTGGCTTAGTTGCACCAGCCACCGCAACTGCACTTTTTCCAGCCGAAGCCGTTCCCTTCCTCAACGTGTTGTCTGAGGTGGGGCTGATTTTTTTCATGTTCTTGATTGGTTTGGAACTGAATCCCAAGTACCTCAAAAGCAATTTAGATATAGCGATTTTAACTTCCCACGTCAGCATTCTAGTGCCGTTTTCCCTGGGAAGCTTGCTCGCACTGCTGCTGTATCCCATCGTTTCAAATAATAGCGTTTCCTTTACCGCATTTGCTTTGTTTTTGGGCGCGGCGATGTCAATTACGGCTTTTCCAGTGCTGGCAAGAATTATTACAGAACACAATTTGCAGAATACCAAATTGGGGACGCTGGCCTTGACTTGCGCTGCGGTAGACGACGTGACAGCGTGGTGTTTGTTAGCGGTGGCGATCGCAGTTACTCGTACTAATTCGATGATCGGTGCTTTGCCGACAATTATTCAATCTTTAATTTACATCGGTTTCATGCTGACTGTAGTGCGCTGGTTCTTGCAGCGACTTTCCAAACAGTACAACCGCACTGGCAGATTAACACAGTTATTGCTGTCCGGCATTTACATGGGAGTTGTAGCTTCTGCCTTAATTACTGAATGGATCGGCATTCATTTAATTTTCGGTGCATTTTTGCTGGGTGCTGTTATGCCTAAAAATGCGGGATTAACCAGAGAATTAGCTGAAAAAACCGAAGACTTTGTACTAATATTTCTGCTGCCCATATTTTTTGCTTACAGCGGCTTGCGGACTGAAATCGGCTTGCTCAACAGTCCCGAATTGTGGCTGCTGTGCGCCGCAGTTTTGGGAGTGGCAATTATCGGCAAATACCTCGGCACTTACGTTGCGGCCAGAGTTTGTGGCATCAGCAATCGCGAAGCTTCAGCCCTGGGATGGCTGATGAATACTCGCGGTTTGACTGAACTAATTGTGCTGAATATCGGTCTTTCCCTAGGTGTAGTTTCGCCGCTGCTATTTACAATGTTAGTCATCATGGCTTTAGTGACAACTTTTATGACTTCGCCTCTGTTGGAGTGGACTTATCCAAAACGGTTAATTAGGTTAGATATTTCAGAAGTTAACTCTGAGGATTCAGAATTAGAAAATTCACAAATGGCTGACAGCAGCGAAGAAACTGCTAACAAATTGCTGCCAAATTATCGAATTTTAGTACCGGTTGCCAATCCCAGCACGCAGAAAGGTTTACTGCGACTAGCGGTAGCGCTGGCGCAGCCGGCTGCTGGTATGGGTGGTGAGGATTTACAGTCGGCGGCGGTTCATCCTCTGAGTTTGATAGAATTAAATGATGACTATGCCTTTGAAAGTACGCCTGCGGAAGCCGATCGCATTATTCAAGAACGCCGCTCGAAATTATCAGAATTGATTGAGAGTTTGGAAGTGCCGGAGGCACAAAAATTCGTACATCCCATCATTCGGGTTACTAATGATGTTGCCAGGGAAACGGCACAAATTGCGGAAATAGATCGCGCGGATTTGATTTTAGTAGGATGGCACAGGCCAACTTTTAGCAGCAACCGTTTGGGAGGACGTGTCGGCCAAATTCTCAGCAACGCTAAGGTGGATGTAGCAATTTTTGTTGACAGAGGCCGGGAAAGGTTGAATAACTTGTTAGTACCTTACGCGGCAAACATTCATGATGATTTGGGTTTAGAATTGGCGCTGAGACTATTAGTTAATAGCGAGGAACGCCGTTTGACGGTGCTGCGGGTGGCGGTTGACGGGGAAGCTGAAAACAATCTGAGTTACGAGTTTGGGCGAGTGATGGATCAGTTACCAGTTGAGGTGCGATCGCGCATTGAGACTCCGATTGTGGAGGCTGCTGAGCCAATTCAAGCAGTAGTAGCGGCTTCTGCTAATGCTGATTTAACTATTGCGGGTACGAGTCGGGAGTGGGGAATTGAGCGCCAAACTTTGGGACAGTATACTGATGAATTGGCTGTGCAGTGTCATTCTTCGCTACTGATTGCGCGGTGTTACGTTAAAGTGCGATCGCACTTGGCATCGGTACTCAGTCAAACTACTCAGTATTAGTCATGAGTAGGGGCGCACTGGGCATTTTACCCAATTACCGATTACCAATTACCAATTACCAAGATGATGAATCATTTAAGCCTCAAATCCCTGGCATTTTACGGGATTGCGATCGGCTCAGTTTCACTGCTGTTTAAAGTAGTAACTGCTTACGGGGAAGCAAATTTAAAGGCGGCCCCGGCAATTGCGGGAACTTATCGCTTCGATCCTAAAAGTTTGCCCGAATGTCTGAATTCTGATGTTTTGGTATTGACAATCGAGCAATCGGGTGTTTATTTGAGCGGTAATTTGCGATCGGGCAGCAGGGAGGGCAGGGAAAAAACAGCCCAAGAGAAACCTTCTCTATTTGGTAGGTGGGAAACTCAAGGATTGAACTTGTCGGGTGCGGTTCCTAATTTAGCGGGTTGCAGGGACTCCACAGCAACCGGTCAAAACAGTTCTGTTAAAATGCGCGGAATTGTGGAGCAAGAAAGCCTCAAGGGAAAAATTAGTCTAACTGATAAGACGGCGGCTACTGATTTTACTGCTCAAAGAGAAGCGGCGGTGCAACCCCAGAAGCAGGAAGATTGATCGATCCCAATAGAGAATAAGAAAGGGGAAATGGGTAATTCTTGGTCGCTTTCCGACAGAAAGCATCCAGGATACCCGCCACGTAATTCATCCGTCCAGAAATAAAAAACCTGTATCCGATAAAGGAACCCCAGAATTTATCCGTGGGATCAATGCTTCAATTCTAAAATCTAAAATCTAAAATCTAAAATCGCGCAATCGATTGACTCTCCCCTTCTCCCCCCTCAAGAAGCAAGGAATCACAAAGCGGCGGGGTGGGGGAGTGGGCGATCGAACTCCGGCCGCCGGAGCTCGCCCGCGACGGTCGGTTGCTGCTAAATTAGAAAATATACCTAAAAGTCAATGATAAAAATAAAGTATCCCAGAGAAGTTCTTGGTTGAGAATTTGTCTTGCTCAAGACCCCCCGTGCCCGTATAGTTTGTTTGGAATGGATGTTGCCGTGATATTAATGCCGTCAGAAACTTCGCTTACCCAGTCAAACCCGTTGATTTTAGACAGTTTGCCAGACTTGTCGCCCTCCGATGGGGGATGTCCCCGCCGAGCCAGATTGCAAATTGACTTGATGTTGCTGGCGATCGAAGCCTTGTATCTCGGAGGTGCCGAAGAAATGCTGGCTGTGTCAAAGGACCTGGAATTGGAATCAATTATCAAAAATCGGGTTGCCCTTTGGCTGATGCGTAATACTAACCCGCTGAGACGCTATACCCAGCGCCGCTCCCTTACCATTGTGGAGGCAAAAGCGCTGGTGGCGATCGCCTGTAATATGGCGCGCAAGTTAACCGCCACAATTCGGCAGTTGCTGCTAGACTCCCAGCAGTTGCGATCGAAAAATATCCCCCTCAACCAGAACCAGCCGCTGGCGGAGTATTTAGAACGCTTTCGAGCTCACTTTCGATCGCGCATGAACCCCAAGCGATCGCTAGTTGCAGCTTACGATTCCGACGACAAGCTCAACGAACTAGCTTTGAACTTGTTGAGCAAACTGCTATTTTGTACAGGCACAGCCGGAATGCAGCGCTTCTGGGTTAGCCTGTTTGATGGAGAAGTTGAATAAAAAATGACTATTAGGCGTCAGTACAGTCTGCCAAATTGCACCCTGGTTCTAGAAGGGTTGAGCGATGGATCGGCAGCCAGCCAGTTAGATATAAGGCCGGTGCTTTCCATATTAATGAGCGCTGAATGCTATGTTACAGGTCTTGGCGAGCCCCTAAGCGGGGGACGGGAGTTTTTTGAAAGCTTGGTGAGGGCCGTCAGCAGCTACGCTCAAGAATTTATGAGCGGAGTGCATTATCCCGATCGCTACGGCCCGAATGTGGGTATGGTACAGTTGCACAGAATTGACGGGAATTTGCACCGATTGACCGTTCTACCCGCCTCCACAGGCAGCGCCACCCAAATCGATCAAAAAACAGAACTGTCGGCAAAAGTTGATTTGACGACGGTACAGCTATTTGACTTGGTAGAGGCGATCGATCAGTTTTTTGCCGACACGCAGACACTGCCGGAATTGTCGCTGCAATTAACCCCAATTTCCAGGCGTTACATCAAGTCGGCCGAACCTTTGGCGAAGCGGAGTTTGCCTGCTGTCGTGGGGGTGTCGAGTTTGGCTTTGGCTGCGATGGCGTTTTTCTTGGTGCCGGTGCCGGAAGTCCAGCGCCAGAGAGATCCGGTGCCGCAGCCCAATCCTGCTGGCCAGAATCAGGGGACGCCGAACCCGGGCGGATCGGGTTCGCCTAATCCCAATCCTACGCCTGCGGCTGACGGTTTGCTGCCAGGGACTCAAACTCCGAACGCTGAATCGAGTTCGCCGACTCCGAACCCCGCGCCGGAGTCGGACGCTTCACCGTTGGCCACACCGCAGTCGAGCACTTCGCCGGAAAGCACGCCCAGTCCTGTTGCTGAAGGTTTGGCAAGCCCAGAGGTGGCAGCCGTGCCAATTACAGATCCAGGGGAAATTGACCTGTTGAGGGGCAAACTTTCCCAGCAAATTGACGGAGTTGTGAAGGATAAGCCTCCGGTTGATGCGGAGTTGGTTTATCGGGTGAGTGTGGCCCAAGACGGGGCGATTGTCGGTTACAGGCCGGAAAATTCGGCAGCAGTCGATCGATCCGAAACGCCGTTGTCGGACTTGCTTTACAAGCCTGTTGGCACCAGGCCACCTGCGGAACCGCTGGCTGATTTCCGCGTAGTTTTGGCACCAGACGGCACTGTTCAAGTCACTCCTTGGTAATGGTTGACTGTTGACTGTTAACGGTTGACTGTTGACTGTTAACGGTTAAATGTTGACTGTTAACGGTTGACTGTTGACTGTTGACTGATACCAAATCCCGCTTAAATGCTGCCTCATACCATGTCCGATCGCGCATAATACAATTGCCGGGGCGGGTTTTTGAGATTGTCGGTTTTTAGCAAATATTGTTGGTGAACCCGCCCCTACAGGAATCAGGGTAATTGACCGGACATGATATCAATCTGTTAGTCTGGGGAGGCAGACTTGGTTTTTATAGTAACAATTTCAATCGCCGAATCATCTACAAACCGATTGCTGATTTAAAGCCCTGTCGGTGCGATCGGCTTAATGTCTGGGTCAAATCCTCCAACTTGATTGGTGCGAATTATCCACAAAAAAGCTCCTTGTTTTAATAAAACTTTGGCTATTTCATCTTGGGTTCGCCTCGGCAGCATTGTTCGGTAACTAATAGCAGTTTTTATCAGGGTTGCTATACCTGCAAAAAAGGTTTTTTTCAGTTCCGCATCAATCCCCGCCAATGTCGAATTTTTCCGCCAATCTGGACGAACAATTCCGAGGGGCATTAATACTTTTTCTAAACTCTCTCCTAAAGCTACTAATTGGTGAAACCTTTTGCTTTGTGCGTCGGTGGGATGTGTTTTTAACCAGTCTTGAATCTGAGGATTTGACTCTATTTCGGAAGTGATTTTTTTAATTGTGGCGTAAATTGCCTGACTTGAATCTTGGACGCAAGAAGTTGCTGGCGTGACTAAACTTGCGCCGGTGCCGTCTCCGCTGCGGTAGCGGGCCATCATGATATCTAGTTGCTGGTTTAATTCGGTTAAAGGTGACAAGGTGATGCCGTCAAAATCGTAGTCGCAACACACGCAGTCTAATTTACAGATGATATCGCAAACCGGGCGATCGCCCAACCAGCCGCGCTGCAAGTCTCCCATGTAGCTTTGCCATTTGCTGGAACCGGCAACAATTCCGTCGGGATTGTGGGCGTAAACTTGTTTGTATTCTATGTCAAAACGCAGTTCGCTGGTAAAGCGATCGCGCACTACTTTTGCTACTCCGAAAGCAAAATGTCCGGTGACAATTCCCAGGGGTTGCCGTTCGCCTTTTTTGCCGCCGATACCCCCGAAACTGTGAATCACTATCCCGATATCTCCTTCTTGCCAAGGAGAGATTGAAGCGTTTTCTTTAGCGTCATTTGGGGTTAACAATACTATTTTTGCTTGCCCTTTTTGGGCTGGTGTATTTTCCCAATTTTGGCTGCTTAAATAATCGATAGATTTTTTTAGTCCGAAATGTGTTTCATCTGGGATTAATTGGGCAATTTTGCGGGGTTCGATTGCCTGCACTACAAATATACTGTCTTCGTCTCTTTCGCCGTAAATGTACCAGCCTTCTGGATTTAAGGGCGATTGTTCGATTAGGTGATTGGTAGACCTCGCTACGCCATTTTTGTCTGGCTGTACTTGTGGAATCCGAATGATTTCGGCGGCGCCGTCAAATTGTTGAGATGTTTTGTTGAAATGCCGGACAATAAATTTGTCGCTGTCGCGTTCTTTTCGCTGTAAAATAGAGACTAAGGCGCAGAAACGTCCGATAATTTGTACTGGTTCGCGATCGATCGTGAGTTCCTGGCGATCGCTGCTGCTATAATGAATCGCAATCACCGGCCTCCGCAGCATCACAGTCACGCTGTCTTCAAGTCTGCTGCCTGCTAGAGTTTCTAAAGGCCCGACATTTCGCCAGCCGTTTAATCTATCTGGATGGATGTTGCCAGATTTTTGACTTTTTTGAGTTTCTTGTGTGAAGTTTATATCTTGACTGACTGCGTGGACAAAAAACTGTACTTCGCGATTTGTACTCCATTTCAAAAATGCTGTTTTGCCAATAAAGTTTTTATATTTTTTGGGTGCATTTATTACTTCAAAAAACACTGTGCCGTAGGGCAGCCGCTGTTCGTTTGATGGCAAAATTAAGCGCCCGTGCCAAAGAGCGATCGGCTTGTAGAGATAGGCAACTGCTGCTGATTTTTCGCAGATTATCTCCGGCTCAATCGCTCTTGAAATATCGCTTTTGCCTCCAAAAATAGTAGCAGTTAAATTGCCGTCACTTTCTACGAATCTGGGTTCTAAAAAAACCTTTTCAGGTTCGGAAATATGAGCGGTTGAATTGCCCGTCTTTCTGGTGAACGAGCGTATAAAAAAATGGCGGTTTCCCTCCAATTTCGCTTGCAACCAATTAAGAAAAATCCGAATAAAAATAAAAGCTGTTAGACCGGAAATAACAGCCAGAACTATCAGCCCCAGGGTCAAAATGAATTGGTTAAAAGACTGACCTGACACTAGAAAAATTGTGGGCCATATCCAAGAAAATGCCGCCATAATATCTAAAAACGAGTTTTAGGTTCGATCCAGTCTGTGCTGGCTTGACTGCCGAAAACTAGGGGTTTGTCCTCGGTGACTGCTACTGTTTGCCCTGTCATATCCACTGCACAAAGAGGCCAAGATCGATCGCCCAAATTGCCGGCGCGGAACAGAACTTTTCCGGGACAAACTTGACTCCAACCCAACAATACAGCATGAGTGTAAAGACTGCGAGCGGGAGCAACGGTATAAGTATAATTATCATTTTTGTCCCAAATGACACCGTAGTCGGACATATCGGAAGAGTTGAAAAGTGCTTCAAATTCGCGGGCGAGAATCCGGGAACCGTCTTGATTCCAAGAAACAGGCACTAAAATGGCGATCGTCCCGGACATATCTGTATCATCGCTAGCATACATCCCACTTTCGGCCAGTGGCGAAGCAGCCGCCACTGTTTGCAGTTCGCCGGTTTTGAGATTTTCCACAAACATGACGCTGCTAACCCGACATCGGGAGAATTCCGGCTGTACTTGCAACTCAATTCGACTGTAAGCTGCGTATTGGCCGTTAGTTGATACTAGAGATGGACTGCGATAATAGCGGAGGCCTGTGCCTGCAGTGGAGCTCACTTTAGCATGAGTGGCACTAATCCACTCCCAAGGAACGGGATAAGGGCTATTTAAAGGGTCAGTCATCGGTTTTTTTTCCAAAAGTTTTACTGAATTATCCAACAGATTCAGGCTGGCACGCAACGGACTAGAAACCAGGTTTCTAGTCCGTTGCGTGCCACCAAACCACAGATTTATATAAACCGGGTTTCTTTTTTATATTTTAGATTGGAGGACAAATCTCAAATCTCAAATCTCAAATTTCAAATCGGATAGGTAAGATAGTATCGAAATTAATGTGGTCTGTACACCGAGAGGGATGAAATATGACGCGATCTTTTAACCAAAAACCTTCAATCCCCCCCACTCGCGTCTCCAAGTCGCGGGGAAAAGGTTTGCTTGTACTGTCGCTGATTTTTCGACTGCTGCTGCTGGGGGTGGGTAGCGGTTTTGCGTGGGTTTTGGGGATGGCGATCGCTCAAATTTATCCGTCAGGGGCGACGGAAATGCCGATCGCAGAGAGATTGCTGCGTGTAACTCAAAATTTGACCTCCAGCCCGAAACGCGCCCCAGCAACGCCAATTCCGGCACTCCCGCCACCAACCGCTACACCGACTCCCCAGTCAACAGTCAGTCCTGCCCAGAGAGAGAAATTGCAGTCGGATTTGAGACAGTTGCAGGGCGAACTCAACGCGCTGATTGGTCGCACTGCCGCTTTGGAGAGTCAGTTGGGCAGCAGCCGCCCGACGGAAACTTTGGAAAAGCGTTTGCAGTTGATGTCGCGGGAATTGGCGGGGCCGGAAACGGCGGCAACTCCTGTTCCGCCTTTACCGGCGATCGGCAGCAGCCCCAGTCTGAACCCTGAAACGGTGAATACTGCGCCACAGAATGCCAATAATCCGGTGTTTGGGGGAGATGGGCTGATGGTGACTCTGCCCAGCGATGTTTTGTTTGATACTGGCAGCATTTCTTTGCGCGCGGGCACAAGTGCGATTTTGGACAATTTGGTGGCGGAGTTGGGCAATCACGAGGGGGCAACTGTGCGGGTTGCGGGCCACACTGACGACGCGGGGGAAGCGGCGGATAATCGCAATGTGTCGTTTGCCCGGGCTCAGGCTGTGGTGCAGTATTTGTCTGGTGTGCTCGGTCAGAAGTATCATTGGGTGGCGATCGGCTATGGGGAAAGTCGCCCTTCGGTAGACAATAGTTCTGATACTAATCGGCAGCGCAACCGCCGCATTGAGGTGGCAATTAGTCCTTAGTTTTTAGTCATCAGTCATCAGTTATCAGTCGGCAGACTTGTAGATACTGTTGAAGTGTCAATGGTAGCGATCGAATAATTGGAGTCAATCGATTTTAGATTTTAGATTTTAGATTTTAGATTGACTTGCGCGAGATAAATGCGGGGGCAATAAGTGATTTTCGATTTTCGATTTTGGATTGATTCCACGGATAAATAACGTGGCGGGTACCACATGAAGAAATTCGTGGTCATATCACATCCGGTTGAACCGGAATGATTTAACCGCAGAGGGCACAGAGGACGCGGAGGAAGAGAAGAGAGAGATGAATAATTCCGATGCCAACGGGTTTGATATCGAACGGCTTCTGGGATGTTAAAATTGCTGTTGTGAATTTAAGATCAAACCTGGCAACTACGGAATTATACCCAAGTACGAGTGTCCCCGCGATCGGTCACGTAAGCGCTGAACTCCGAAAATTATTATTCCGATGCCAACAGAAACGATATAAATTGTATGTTTCAATTCCCTACTCCCCTTCTCCTCTTCTCCCCTGCTGTCACGCCGAAGGTGTAAGAGGTGGCAAGTCAGAATTATTTTTAGCCCGATCTATTGCCTCTCGATGTTCGCTCCTAAGTTTCGGTTTTAAATACAAGTTCTCAATCAAAGCTGCCACTCCCGCAAACCAAGGCGGCACAATTACTGCCCCAATAATTCCTAATACTTGAACGCCTCCCAATACAGACAGCAATTGATATAAAGGATGCACACCAACCGAGGAACCAACCAGCAAAGGATCGAGTACGTAAGTTTCTAAATTCTGGATAATTACAAATAACAGTAATACCCACAAAAGTACCCAGCCACCTTTAGCTAATGCTACAATTAATGCTGGTACTGCTCCCAATACTGGGCCGATGAACGGAATCAAGTTTGTCACACCTGCGATCGCACCCAAGCCTAAAGCAAATTCCGGCATTCCCAAAATGCTTAAACCTGTGGTAATAAATATCCCTAAAATGCCCGAAACTAACACTCGCCCGCGAATATAGCTCCCCATTCTTTGACCAATTGGCGCCACTTGTGCGGCTAATCTTGTATCCCAAGGTTTTGGGAAAAATTGCACCAAACTTTTGATTAATGTGTCGCTGTCGGCAACCATGTAACCGGAAATAAATAATGCTAAAACTAAGCTGAAAAAACCGCCTAGAATGCCTCTGGTTAAACTGTACGATCGCAAAACCAGTTGTTGACTCGATCGAATCAGCCAATTAGTCAGCGATTGAGTGTCCACCAGACCCACCAAGGTTGGGGCGTCGTCGGTTAGGCGACTCAATAGATTAGTTGCCACAGTTCGCAAACTTTCGACATAAACTGGTAACTGCCGCAGCAGTAACTCTATTTGTTCGATGACTGTGGGCCCGATTAACACTACCGTCCCGCTAAATCCACCGATGAGAGTTAAATAAACCATAATCACCGCCAGCCAGCGGGGAACCCGCATCGTTTGGGCCCAATTAACGATCGGGACGATCGAAGCAGCCAGCACAACTGATATCATCAGAATTACTAGCAGGCTCCGCAATTGCCACAGCAGCACTAGCAGCAAGGACGATGCTACAATTAGCAGCAAGTTAGGTAAAGAAATGGTAATCCGCTGTTCTGACATGATTATTCTGACAAAATTGAGTAATGATATTGTTGTCGATCGTGTCACTCTCTATTTTATGATAAACGATATGATATAAATAATATAATTAAGATTATGAAGTCGCTCTTAAAACCCGTTGAATGGATCGGCAGTTCCCGTGACGACTTGCGCGACTTTCCTGAAGATGTTCAGCAAATTATGGGTTTTGCTTTGTACCGCGCTCAACTGGGTAAAAAGCATCCTGATGCTAAACCGCTTAAAGGATTTAAAGGTGCTGGCGTTCTAGAAATTGTTGAAAATTTTGATGGAGACACTTACCGAGCTGTATATACCGTAAAATTTGAAGGAATAGTCTATATTCTTCATGCTTTTCAAAAAAAATCAAAGCAGGGAATTGCTACCCCCAAGCAAGATATAGATTTGATTGAATCTCGACTTAAGCGTGCCAAAGAACACTACAAAAAATATTTAGAACAGCAAGAAGTGGAGGAACAAAATGACTGAAGAAATAAAAGTGCATTCCAGTAGTGGAAATGTTTTTGCTGATTTAGGGCTACCCAATCCAGAGGAATTACTGATTAAGGCAGAACTAGCTCATCAGATTAGTGAATTAATTTCGGAACGCCAACTAACCCAGAACCAAGCAGCAAAGCTATTAGGAATCGATCGACCTACACTCTCAGCATTGATGCGCGGTAAATTATTAGATTTCTCTACGGAACGCCTATTTCGTTTTCTCAACGCACTCGGCAGCAACGTAGAGATTAGGATTGCCCACTCGCCACCAAATGTTCAAGCTAAAACTCACATTGTCGTAGCATCATAAGTAAACAAACAAGTAAAAAATTAAAAGATTAATATGCAATCACCACCTTCAAATAAAGATTTGTCAACCATTTCATCTATAAAATCACCAACGCTGTTTTACGAATGGCAAAACTATCGCTGTGCTTATGATGTTTATAACCCAACTACTGCGACAGAAGATAGCATCCCTTTGTTATTAATTCACCCGATAGGAGTTGGTTTGTCAAGAATCTTTTGGCATAGATTTTGTGAGAGTTGGTACAAAGCAGGGAACAGTAATCCGATTTATAATCCCGACCTTTTGGGCTGCGGCGATTGCGAAATGCCGGCTGTGGCCTGCTATCCTGACGATTGGGCGGCACAGTTGCAGTATTTCTTGGAAACTGTAGTCAAAAAACCTGCGATCGTCCTCGTGCAAGGTGCTTTACTGTCTGTAGGCTTGGCTTTAGCAAAAAAGCAGCAGGAAAGCGGCTCAAATTTAATTCGCGGCTTAGTTCTCGCAGGGCCTCCAGCTTGGGCGGTGATGAACAAACATTCGACAGAAAGACAGCAAAGAATTGTCTGGAATTTGTTAAATTCTCCCCTGGGAAACGCTTTTTACCGCTACGCCAGACGCGCTGAGTTTTTGCGTTCTTTTTCTGTGAAACAACTGTTTGGCGATGCGGCACAAGTTGACAGCGAATGGTTGGATGCTTTGCAGGCTGGGGCGGCCAATCCTGACAGCCGTCACGCGGTTTTCTCGTTTTTAGCGGGGTTTTGGCGCCAGGATTATAGTAACACGATTCAAAAGTTCGATCGACCTGCACTCATTGTCATGGGAGAAAAAGCCTCAAGCATCAGTCAAGCGGGTAAGGAAGAGAAACCGGATGAAAGATTAGCGCAATATTTAGCTTATTTTCCCAATGGGGAAGGTTTATTAATGCCGGGGCGCAATGTTTTGCCCTACGAATCCACCGCAGAATTTGTCGCGGCTGTTGCCGAATTTGTGAACAAGTTAAATAAAACTTAAATCTATTTGTGGAGTTATTATCTAATAATAACTGATATCGTTTCCGGTTGCATCGGTATTGTTCAAATACTCAACAGTTAACAGTCAACAGTCAACAGTCAGAACCAGTTGTCTCATGCTTCCGGCTCGTCCAAAGACTGGCGTAATGTTGCAATAACATCCTCGGCTGACTGGTGTCGAAATTTGCCTGTACGGAAATCAGCTAAGGTTCGTTGGGCATCAGCAGCTATTTCCGCGCGGACACTCTCGCGGTGACGGTTTTGCAGGATTTTTATCAGCATTTCCTGCTGTTCGTAGGACAGTTGTAAAGCAGTTTCTAGCACTTGGTCGAGGGTATTCATAGAGCTAGGCTATTACCTCTAAGGTTGAACAAATTGCGAAGTTGAGTAAATTATATCGCTTATTCAAAGACTAGGCTACACTAAAAAAAATGTACTAAACTCGGTTTGGTCATGAGCGACAACATCATTACGATTGAAGCAGGTAAACGCAGTGGAAAGCCTTGCATCAGGCGAATGCGAATTACCGTTCACGATGTGCTGGGTTGGCTGGCTGCGGGAATGTCTCATGCAGAAATTCTAGACGATTTCCCAGAGTTGACGGAGGAAGACATTAGAGCGTGTTTAGAATTCGGCGGTTGAAACCGCTTCTTGTCAAACAAAGTCTGCCTCCGCAGACTATGAATTTAGTTTCAACCACGATGCCAGATGGTTGTACCATCCTTTTGATCGATCAAAGTAATCCCATTATCCTTAAGCTCGTTGCGGATGCGATCGCCCTCAGCAAAATCCCTAGCTTTCCGAGCATCTTTCCGCTGCTGAATCATCACCTCAATCTCCCCATCACTCAAACCATCAACAGCATCATTGCTGTCACCTTCCGGCTGAACTTCTAAACCCAAAACCCCCGCCAAACTCACCAATGTCAGCCATTTTTGCTGCAACAAATCCGGCGCAGTTTCTGTTTTTCCCTGATGCACTAAAACATTGCCTTCTTTGGCCAATTCCTTAGCCAATTCAAACAAAATCGTCACAGCGCCGGGAGTATTGAAATCATTGTCCATCGCTGATTGGAATTCCTGCACAGCTTTGCTATCCTGTCCAGTTTTCTCAACGTCCCAATTCAGTTGAGAACCGTAGCGCAGCCCAAACAGCAAACCTTCATTGATGGTATTCCAGCCATTTCTAGCGCTAGCGATCGCCTCTTCGGTAAAATCAATTTGACTGCGATACTGCGCCATCAACACAAACAGCCTCACCGCCATCGGTTCCACCGCTTTTGCATTCTCGCTTTGATTCTTACTCCCATCCTGCGTAGGGGCGGTGCCCCCGTGCCCGCCCTGGGCTGCGGGGGGGTTAGATTCCAAATCGCCCGACCAATTCCCATCCAACAAATCGCGAATTGTAATAAAATTGTGCAAAGATTTCGACATCTTTTTGCCATTGACAGTCACAAAAGCATTGTGCATCCAATAATTAGCAAGCGACTTGCCAGTCGCGGCTTCAGATTGAGCAATTTCGTTTTCGTGGTGCGGGAAAGTTAAATCGGAACCGCCGCAGTGAATGTCAATTGTTTCGCCCAAGCAATCGCGCACCATCGCCGAACATTCGATGTGCCATCCGGGACGACCTTTTCCCCAAGACGACTCCCAAGCAGGTTCTCCCGGTTTAGCGCTTTTCCACAGGGCAAAATCAGAGGAATCTTGCTTTTTTTGAGCTTCTATTTCTGCGGTTTCCAATCTACCGCTAGCCCCTGCCTGCATTTCTTCCAACTTGCGGCCGGAAAGTTTTCCGTAATCGGCAAACTGCCTCACGTTGTAGTAAACGTCGCCGCCGTTCGCATAGGCATAACCTTTATTTTCTAATTCGTGAATCAGCCGTTTAATGCCGTCGATTGTATGGGTGGCGCGGGGATATTCATCGGCCCTGAGAATATTCAGTTTGTCCATATCTACGAAATATTCATCGATGAAGCGTTCCGCCACGGCTTCCATTCTGGAATTGGTTTCGCGGGCGCGATCGAGAATTTTGTCGTCAATATCTGTAAAATTCTGCACGTAGCGCACATCGTATCCCCGCCACATCAGATAGCGGCGCACCATGTCCCAAACAATGTAAGCGCGGGCGTGGCCGACGTGGCAGTAATCGTATACCGTAACGCCGCAGCAGTACATCCGCACCTTTCCTGGTTCGAGGGGCTCAAAAGGTGATTCGCGACGGGTCAAGCTGTTGTAAAGCGTTAGAGTCATTCGATTTTAGATTTTAGATTTTAGATTTTAGATTTTACAAGATTTACGCAGAAGCTCTATGTGTAGGGTGTGCAGTGCCCACCTTATCTGTATAGGTAGCGTCAAACCTTTTTTGGGTTCAGGAATGTTGGTTTGTAGTTGCGATCGCCCGTAAGCGTTGCTTGCACAAGAGTACCGCCCAACTGCCAGCCTACCAAATTTTGTACTAAATCTCCTCTATCCATAGTACCGCCCTGGCCGACTCAATCTCACATCTAATTCATGTCAGGGAATGTTGACAATTGTTTCCCTGACGATCCCCACAAGCGCTTAATTATCAAGATTCCCTGACAAAGCGATCCCCAAAATCACGAAAATGCGTATAAGTACCCAGAATTAAAGGAAAAGACCCCTTGACCCGATCGCAAGTTGTCTGCAACATTGAGTCATGACAAAACGATCCCAAAGAAATGCTTCGATTAAGCAGCACTGGGAGTCGAATAGCGCGTGTGCTGCAAGCACAGCGTTGCTAGCAGCACCGATCGCACTCACAAAATCGATCTTGTCAATCAAGAATCGACAGATAAAGCTTTATTTAGATCGAACGGTGCGCGCAGAAGCCAAGAAGTCCAAACCCCCGATCGCATGGGGAAAAAGACAAGCTAAAAACAAGCAAGGCTTCAAAGGTTGGAGAGATTTGGAAGCTCGATAATATGTAGATTTAAAAGAGTTTCTAACTCAAAAAGTCAACACATTTGTGTTGGAAGAAAAAATCTAACCCGCCATCCTAAATTAGTGGAGAACCAACTCATGGCAAAAGAACGCCCACCATTAGAAGAGATGACTTTGCGACAACTCCGCAGAGTTGCTAGCGAATGTGGAGTCTCTCGCTACAGCCGGATGCGGAAATCGCAACTCCTGGCATCAATTCAAGAAATTCAGCGCACCAAATTTTCCTACAGCCCATCTCGCAAACTAGAGGCACAAGAAGCAGTGGAAGCAGCAAAGTTTGAACTCGGTCAAGAAGATAGAACAGGCGGTTCTTTGTCGTCTGTAGATGAAGGTTTAGCAGATTTGCCCAACGGCTACGGCGAAAGCCGGGTGGTTTTAATGCCCCGCGACCCAGAATGGGCCTACACTTACTGGGACATTCCCAACGATCGCAAAGAAGAATTGCGTCGCCAAGGAGGACAGCAACTCGCCCTGCGGATCTACGACGTTACAGATGTTAACCTCGACACTCAAAGCCCGCACAGCATTCAAGAATATCCCTGCGACGAACTGGCGCGGGAATGGTACGTGCCAATCCCCGTGAGCGATCGGGACTACGCGATCGACATCGGCTACCGCTGTGCAGATGGTCGGTGGCTGGTATTAGCTCGATCGGCTGAAGTCCGCGTTCCTCCCGTCTATCCCAGCGACTGGATTGAAGATCAATTCATCACCCTCGACTGGGAAGAAGAATTGCAGGGCAAAACCTTCGCCGAACTGGTTCCTCCGGCCAAGAAACTCGCAAAAGCAGTCAATGGCGGTGGTTACAGCACCAGCAACGCCATCTACGAACAAATCTTCGGCATGGCAGAATCTGCCGAATCCCTGCGCGTAGCGGGTTCTGTCTTCGGTTCCATGCAGCACGTCGCCGGTTCCGTCCAGCAAGTCGGCATCCACGAACAAGCTCTCAGTTCCTACGTGTTCCCCTCCGGCGTCGGAATGTGGGCGGCTCCCACCATGTCCGGCCTCACCGCGTCGGGTGTCGGTATGTCCGGCCTCACCGCGTCGGGTGTCGGTATGTCCGGCCTCACCATGTCGGGTGTCGGTATGTCCGGTCTCACCATGTCAGGTTTCGGTATGTCCGGTGTCGGTATGTCGGGAGTTGGCTTCGCCGCCCCGATGCGCCCCCGCCAGTTCTGGTTAGTTGCTGATGCCGAACTGATTGTCTACGGCGCCACCGAGCCTGACGCTACCGTCTACGTAGGCGGACAGCCGATTAAACTCAATCCTGACGGCACTTTCCGCTTCCAGATGTCTTTCCAAGACGGCTTAATCGACTATCCGATTTTTGCAGTAGCAGCAGACGGCGAACAAAACCGCGCCATCCACTTGAAATTCAACCGCGAAACCCCAGAACGGCGCACCAATACCAAGCAGGATGCTGTTGTGGAATGGTTGGGCTAATCGCTCGCGGTCGATCGAGCAACGGGCGATCGTGCAGGTTTGTGCCAATTTTTTAACCATCACAAGGCATAGCCTCAGCCGATCGTAATTTGTTAAGGTTAATCCCAGACAACAACCCATAACACCCCCTATACACCGTTCTCCTGTTTTGAGGAGCGGTGTTTTTTGTATGTAGGATCGCGAATTAAATAACTTACAATTTTAATTGTTATTGTGGGATGGGCGGGACGCCCATCCCACTTTCAAAAGTGGAAGTTATTTAATTCTCATTCCTTAGTTTGTATTTAGGATTTACTCAGAAACCGGGTTTTTATTGGAGAATAGATCGTCGATCAGGCGATCGACAAAAGTTATACCAATGCTTAAAAGTAGGGATAAATATAGATTGGATGCGAGCATCTGTAGGGACTTAGGCTGGGTGTAAGTCCCTACTTTGTTTCATCTGAGATATTGCACAATTCTCAATTACTTGTTTAGGAACAGGCTTTTCGGCCTGTTCCACAAGAGATGAATTTCATTGTGGAACAGGCCGAAAAGCCTGTTCTTGACAATGGTGCAAGATGTGAGTTTCATGCGATTGACAACTGCTATAGCAATCCTAAATGAGTCGTCAACTTTTTACCCCACCCCAACCCTCCCCTTACCAAGGGGAGGGAGTAAGAAATTCACAAATGATTTAGGATTGCTATATATTAGACAATTTTCTCAATATCTCTCTATAGATAGATGTCTACTCAACTCCCCTTCCACCTACTTAAATCAAAATGTGTACTCTTCACTCAAGCATTATTAAGTAAGCTAAAGTTTAGTTAAACTTTTATTGCACAAACTGGCTAAATCCAGCGAAACAAAAGAAAGCGAGTTATGAGAGAAATAAGGCGATCGCACCGCCATTCCTCAAAAGCAAATGCAAAAAATAAATTCCCTGCTGCAACGAAGCCAGAAGCGTCCCCGTCTTTTAGCCTTATTCGCTGTCACATTAGCCGCCGTCTTACTTTTATTTATTCTGCCGGCACTGACTCAACAGCCAGTCGTGCTCACCATGTTAATGCAAGGTCAAGACCTTGTTAACTGGAAACCCTTTGTCAAAGAATTTGAACAGAAAAACCCCGACATTCGCATCAACCTCATAGAAGGGCCTTTTGACAGCAACCTCATAGAAAATCTTTACACATCTGCCTTTCTTTTAGGCGACTCGCCCTACGACATCATCAACATGGATATTGTCTGGGTTCCCAAATTTGCAGCCGCAGGTTGGGTAAGCGATTTGACAGACAGAATTCCCCCCGAACAACTATCAAAATTTATCCAAGGAAACGTCGAAGGCGGGCGGTATCGGGGCAAACTTTACCGAATTCCCCACGCTTCCGATGCCGGAATGCTTTATTACCGCAAAGACATTTTAGAACAAGCGAAAATTCCAGCCCCGAAAACCTTTGAAGAGATGGTAAAAATCTCTCAAAACTTGCAAAAACAGGGAAAAGCAACTTGGGGTTATCTGTGGCAAGGTAAACAATACGAGGGAGTATCTGCGATGTTTGTCGAAGTGCTCTCCGGTTTTGGTGGCTTCTGGGCAAACCCGCAAACTTTTGAAGTTGGGTTAGATAAACCAGAAGCAATTAAAGCAGTGGAATTTCTCAAAAATACGATCGCCTCTGGCATTTCTCCTCCCGGTGTCACCACCTACGGAGAAGAAGAAACCCGGCTTTTGTTTCAAAACGGCCAAGCGCTGTTTTTGCGAAACTGGCCCTATGTTTGGAAGCTGGCAAATGCCGAAGGATCGAATGTTAGAGGTAAAATTGCGATCGAGCCAATGCTCAGCAGTATCGGTCAAACAGGCGGTTCCTGCTTGGGCGGCTGGGGCTGGGGAATTGCCAAAACCTCAAAACATCCAGAACAAGCGTGGAAAGCAATTCAGTATCTTACCAGCGAGGAAACCCAGCGCAAATTTATTTTACAAACCGGTTTAGTTCCCAGTTACAAATCCCTATTTACCAACAAAGAAATAGTCGCCAAATATCCCCACTACCCGCAACTGCTAAAAGTAGTGGAACGATCATCTTTGCGCCCGCCTCTGGCACAATACGCTCAAGCTTCTGATATTTTGCAGCGCTATTTGAGTTCAGCTTTTACCGGGAGAATGAGTGCAGAACAAGCAATGAAAGCAGCAGCTAGCGAAACTCGTAATTTATTAGGCAGTTTGAAACAACCCCAAGCTTCGTAAATTTGACATCTTGTCTCTGTTAGAAACAGGCAAGATGCCTGTTCCACAAAGAGTTAGAAACAGGCAAGATGCCTGTTCCACAAAGAGTTAGAAACAGGCATCTTGCCTGTTCCACAAAGAGTTAGAAACAGGCAAGATTCCTGTTCCACAAAGAGTTAGAAACAGGCAAGATGCCTGTTCCACAAACCAGTTAATTCAATTGTGGGGAGTAGGGGTTGGGCTTCTGGCCCGCCAAAAAATAAATTAAAGGTGAACAAGATGCAATTAGACAAGATGCGACAGCGCGAACAAAAAACCGGATGGATATTAGTAGCACCAGCTTTGATAATTCTGATGCTAGTATTTGCTTACCCAATATTGCGGGCTTTTTGGCTGAGTTTATTCACCCAAAACCTCGGTACAGAATTAAAACTGGTTTTTTCCGGTTTTGCTAACTACAGTCGAATGTTAGGCGACGGGCGTTTCTGGCAAACTTTAGGCAACACCACTGTATTTACTGTCGCCTCTGTTGTGCTGGAATTAATTCTCGGTATGGGCATTGCCTTAGTCTTAAATCAATCCTTCCCAGGGCGCGGCATTGTTCGCACAATCTCCCTGCTACCTTGGGCGTTGCCCACTGCATTGATGGGAGTAGCTTGGGCGTGGATTTTTAATGACCAATACGGCGTAATTAACGACATTTTGAGGCGATTGGGATTGATTCAAAATAGCATTAGCTGGCTGGGAGATCCGACTTTGGCAATGATGGCAGTGATTACAGCGGATGTGTGGAAAACTACGCCCTTTGTCAGCTTGCTTTTGCTAGCGGGATTGCAATCAATTCCCGGTGATTTGTACGAAGCACACGCGATTGACGGCGCTAGTAGCTGGCAGAGTTTCCGTCAAGTTACTGTGCCCTTGCTGATGCCCCAAATTGTGATTGCTGTGCTGTTTCGATTTGCCCAATCTTTCGGCATTTTTGACTTGATTCAGGTGATGACGGGAGGGGGGCCGGCGGGGGCAACGGAGACGGTTTCTATCTACATTTACAGCACGGTAATGAGGTATTTAGACTTTGGGTATGGGGCGGCTTTGGTGGTGTGTACTTTTTTGATGTTAGTGGCAGCAGTTGCGATCGCCACTTATCTGTTATCGAGAGCCCGCATCAATTGATTTTAGATTTTAGATTTTAGATTTTAGATTTGAGGATTGTAGATTGTAGATTTTAGATTGCTGAACGGTTTAAATTTTTCCTTTCATTGGTATAAATTATGTCGATCGCCCGCGAACAACCTAGCAAAAAAACCTTTAACATCCGGCAATTAATCTTGCCAATCTCAGCGCTCTTAATTGTCGCCTATTTCCTCGCACCTATTATCTGGCAGGTGCTAACTTCTTTCAAAGTAAATGCAGATATTTCGGCGATTCCCAACGTCTACATTCCCAAACGAATTACTTTCGAGCATTACCTGTCGCTGTTCCAGCGCCGCCCGTTTGGACTTTACATTTTAAATAGCGCTTTTGTTTCCATTACTTCAACATTACTGTGTTTAGCAGTAGGCGCTCCTGCAGCTTACGCTTTAGCCCGGTTGCGGCTGTGGAGCGAGAGAATTATCCTGGCAAGTGTGACGATTGTAACGCTATTTCCGGCGGTGCTGCTATTTTTGGGACTGCTGGAAATTGTCAAAGCTTTGGATTTAGGCAATAATTATTTAGCCTTAATTATTCCTTACACTGCTATCAATTTGCCGCTGACAATTTTGGTGATGCGAAGTTTCTTTCAACAGTTGCCAAAAGATTTGGAAGATGCGGCTAAAGTTGACGGCTACAACACTTTTCAAATGCTGTGGCAAATCGTACTGCCGATGACATTTCCAGCGTTAGTCACAACGGGAATTTTAACATTTATTTCAGCTTGGAACGAGTTTATATTTGCACTGACATTTATGACTCGCGAATCTCTGAAAACTATTCCCGTCGCAACTGCTCAACTCAGCGGGGTGTCAGTCTTTGAGATTCCTTACGGCCCGATCGCCGCAGCTACCGTTTTGGGAACTTTGCCCTTGGTTTTGCTGGTTTTGGTGTTCCAGCGGCGCATTGTTCAGGGTTTAACAGCGGGGGCAGTAAAAGGATAAATCGATTTTAGATTTTAGATTTTAGATTTTAGATTGGAGAGTAGTCAGTAGTCAGTAGTCAAACAAGCAACAAAAGATTAATCCGTGTATCCGTGTTTATCCGTGTCGTGCTGTTCTTAGCAATTCCCAATTACCCATTAAAAATCATGGCAAAATTGCAACTCAAAAACCTCAATAAAACCTACAGCCCTAAAGTTGTTCCCGTGAAAGACATTAGTTTGGATGTCAGCGAAGGGGAATTTCTGACGTTGCTGGGGCCTTCGGGGTGTGGTAAATCTACGACGCTGCGGTTAATTGCAGGGTTGGAACAGCCGACTAGAGGCGAGATTAGAATTGGCGATCGCGATGTCACTTATCTCAGACCGGGCGATCGGGATATTGCAATGGTTTTTCAAAGTTACGCGCTGTATCCGCACATGACAGTATACGAGAATATGGCATCGAGCCTCAAACTTCGCAAAATCTCCTCCAGCGAAATCAATCGGTTAGTGACGGAAGTTGCAACATCCCTCGGATTGACGGAATTAATCGATCGCAAACCAGGAAAACTATCAGGCGGACAGCGGCAGCGAGTGGCCCTCGGCCGCGCATTAGTGCGCCAACCGGAAGTATTTTTGCTCGACGAACCTTTGAGCAATCTCGACGCATTATTACGGGAAAAAGTTAGGGCCGAACTTAAACAATTGTTTTCCTCCCAAAAAGCTCCGGTAGTGTACGTAACTCACGACCAAACCGAAGCAATGACGCTTTCTACCAAAGTCGCAGTTCTCAACTGCGGCAACGTGCAGCAGCTCGATCCGCCACACTTAATTTATACTCGTCCGGCCAATCAGTTTGTAGCTGGTTTTGTGGGCAGCCCGCAAATGAATTTGCTAGTGCTTAAATGCCAGGGAAATTTTGCTAAGTTGGGGGAGTTTGGAGTTCCACTCCCAAATATGCCGACTGTGCCGCCAGAAATTGTGTTGGGAATTCGCCCGGAACACGTCGGCTTTGCAGATGTAGAGGCTGGCAAGATGTCGGGCCCAGAGGCAATTAAAGGTGAGGTTTTTTTAGTGGAAAACTTGGGAATGCAAAATTTAGTTAGCGTCCGAGTTAAAGGTTTGGAGTCTGTAACGGTGCGGGCTTTGCTGCCAAATGACCGCCACTGGAATTCCGAAATTGTAGAGCTGGTTTTTCCGTCTCAGTTGCTGCACTGGTTTGACGTGAAAACGGGCGATCGCTTGCAATAAGAATTCGCCCTGCATACCATGCTTGATTAAAAATTGTCTAACCATGTGTATAAAAATATTTTTTTTGCTTCTAACTAAGTTATGACTTTAGTTAGAGGTAGAACTATTTGGCTGCTGTTAACGTGATATTCATGTGTGAAAAAGCTAATTGGCTCACACATAGGTTGCGTGTTTACCAGATTTTATCGTTAACCTATAACTCTATTTAGGTGGTCGATCGCAAGTTAAAGCTAAGTTGGCTTTACCTCGCATTAGCTGCTAAATTTGGAGCGAGTCAATTAGATGAAAAAATGTTGAAAATTATCACCAATTAACTTCGGGAGTATTACTGAGATGAATTTGATTTCCACAGCCATTGCTCGCATCAGTTCCCTGCTTAAGGGTTTTCAAATTAAGAGTTTTTTGAGTGTTGTCCTAGTCGGTTTTCTGGTGCTGACAACCAATGTTAATTCGGGAAGCAGTAACAAAGGTTTTGGCGCGCAAGCCAGCTCAAAGTCTGAGCTCAACAATCCTGAAAGACCCCAAACAACACGGGAATGGAGGCAAGAAGCTCGCGAAACCTCAGACTCTCCGGGCGATCGAGTTCAGAAGATTGGGCAAGAGGCAGGAGCAGCCGTGAAAGAAATGGGGGAGATGTATCAAGACACTGCTAAGAGAAGTATCCGCGAATTAAAGGATTAGTAGCTCCCACTAAAAAAATATAACACTGAGAAACCTGATTGCTTTCGGGGCGCAGCCAAGAGTGCTCGCCCTTGCGAGTTTCTGAACACCTGAAAAGTTTGAGGTTTAAATAGGTTGAGC
The DNA here is from genome assembly GCF_036702395.1 of Microcoleus sp. D3_18_C2. Lineage (NCBI taxonomy): Bacteria > Bacillati > Cyanobacteriota > Cyanophyceae > Oscillatoriales > Microcoleaceae > Microcoleus > Microcoleus sp. D3_18_C2. The sequence goes on from NZ_JAUBTG010000027.1 coordinate 42,743, forward strand.
TAGTTAATACGGCAGACGCAATCAAGTAGGCGACCATACATAAACTAGAACAGATGCTCAAAAACCCAGTTTCTCAGGTGAAACTGGGTTTTTGAGTTGAAAGTCTTTTATGTTACAGCATATTCGCTGGTTCATAAAGTACATTAGGAATGAGAATTAAATAACTTCCACTCTTGAAAGTGGGATGGGCGTCCCGCCCATCCTTTTTGGACGGGCGGGACGCCCATCCCACAATAACAATTAAAATTGTAAGTTATTTAATTCGCGATCCTTAGCAGCTATATTGTGTGGTGTTAGTCCGTAGGGTGCGTCGCTCCTTCATATTTGATAAAGATTGCAGATTGACGGGTGTATCCGCACCTTACTCGCGTTTCTCTTCTTGTATGTACCGCATATACATGGAATATGCTGTATGTTGAGGGCGGGCTTTCCGGCCCAACCCCTACTCCCCACAAGAAGGAAAATTTATTGCCCCATGCAATTTAAATGCGTATTAGCTTAGCCTCGTTACTGGTTTAAATGCTCCACAGCTTATTGATGATATTATTTGTGGTAATCAAGGTCATATCCTCAAAGATACTTAGGGTGCGGGTGCAAGAAAAATCATAGTTTGTGGGTATCGATCGCAGACTGCAAAAAATCGCTATAAAAACCTGGCCGGGAGAAAACAAAAATATGATGAATGACGGCAACCAAAAAGCTGAAGCGCCTGAAACCGAGGATGCACAAAATTTGTCCGGCATGGCGAAAGCTTTTCTTGTGAACGTGGCTTGGTCTTACGCAGAGGCATTGGAGCTAATGAAACGATCGCGAAATCCACAGGAACCGGCGCCGGAATCTCCGACAGAACAAGTCGAAGCTGATACTGAAAAAAATTAATGAAGACTAAGCTGTCCTGCATTTAAACTGCACAGTCAAAACTTGATAAAGTTGTTGTGGGGAGTAGGGGTTGGGCCAGAAAGCCCGCACAAAAAATGCAATTTAGATGTCGAACAGCTTATTAATGGGATCGATTTGCTAAACTATCTGGAGATGCGATCGATCGCAATAGTCAATTATAGCAATACTCGCATCAGTTTCAATAACTGGTTAACTTCCAAGCTCTGCCTGGGAAACGATGTAAGCGAGGCTCTGCCTCTGCCCAGACTAGGGAGGCTCTTCCTGCGGATATGCGTTACCAGGAAGAGCCTGGTAACGAGTAAAAGCCTGGTAACGAGTAAAAAGCTTTAGTTCGGGGATGACAACTGCGTTGTAGGTTTGAACCTCAACCTATATCTATCCATAAAAGGGATTTAAACTAAACAAAGTACGGTTTTACGGCTACAGTGTACAAAACAAATAACCAATTTTTAGATCTGTCTCATGTCTAATTCAAAAATGATTGGTAAAGCGATCGCAGGTAGCCTTTGCTTGGGCATCCTCATTAGCTTCAACGCCGCCCTCGGTTCAGCATCCGCAGCAACACCAACAATTGCCCAAGAAACAGCAGCCCCGGCCGCTAGCACCCTCGACCAGCAACTCCTAGGCCAATGGCAAGGCACTGTCGCCTCGGGTCAGTCTTTCACCTTCGTCTTTGCGCCAGAAGGCAAATTGTTTCTCATGGCTAAAGGCCCCGACGGAGCTGCCCGCGCCAAAGAAATGAGGTACAAAGTTAATCTCGGTGAAAAACCGATGCACATTGATGTCGGCCTCAGCAGCACAGAAACCGTTGAGACTGTTTTTGAGTTGACTCCCGAAGGTCAAATGCGGCTTCAGTTGCAAGGCACGAATCCCGGACAGGCGAGGCCTAATTCCTTAAACGAGCAGGCAACTGTGTTTAAAAAGGTCTCCGAGGCAACTGCACTGCCTCCTGACACTCAAGTCATCGGTTTTTAAGGAAAATTGCAGGCAGAAGTATAATTTGGTGAAAAAACGGTTGCTAATTTTGGGGGGGACGGGGGATGCTGCGGCACTGGCGGTGAGAGCGTCTCAAATTGCTGATATTGAGGTGGTTTCTTCGCTAGCAGGACGCACTCAACAGCCTTTTACCCCCAAAACGGGTACGGTGCGGATTGGGGGGTTTGGTGGGGCGGCTGGGCTGGCGGCGTTTTTGCGCGTTAGCTCAGCCCGCCCCTACGGGGGCTACGCCAAGGGAGTCGATCGCCCGATCGACTTCTTAATCGATGCTACTCATCCGTTTGCGGCTCGGATTTCTGCTAATGCTGCTGTTGCTGCTGCTGAATGTAATGTGCCCTTTTTGATGCTGGTGCGTCCAGCTTGGGAGAGGGTGGAGGGCGATCGCTGGATTGAAGTTGCGGGCCACTCGGAGGCTGCAAGGGCTTTATTAGGGCAGTCTCAGCGGGTGTTTCTCACGATTGGTAGGCAGGAATTGGCTGCTTTTGCGGGTTTGGATGCTATTTGGTTTTTGATGCGGGCGATCGATCCTCCGGCACTCAATTTTCCTATTCCTAATGGGAAATTGTTATTAGCAAGGGGGCCTTTTTCTTTGGAAGAGGAGCGTCAATTACTATTAGAATATCAGATTGATACTATTGTTAGTAAAAACAGCGGGGGCGGTGCTACTTATGCGAAAATTGTGGCGGCTAGGGAACTGGGAATTCCGGTGGTGATGGTGCAGCGGCCGCGGATTCCCGATGTTGAGCAGGTTGCTGATGTTGCAGGGGCGATCGCTTGGTTGGTTAAGCAGTTATGATATCAAATCCGTTAGCATCGGAATAGTAAATTCGAGTTCACTGTTGACGGTTGACTGTTGACCGTGAACAGTCAACCGTCAACATCATTCTGGTGTTACCGGAAATGATATTAGTAGGGTTTCAAACATCGGCCAGGTTATGTCTTTGAGTAATAGTTGGTTTCCTGGCTGGATGATTATTTGTTTTAGTTATAGCTGCATTTTTTGACGGTTTTAATAGGATTTGAAATATAAAATAATTTAAGTTAATAGATTTTAGCAATTCTGCACTTATGCGGAATTGCTGTTAGAGATTAAAATTAAATTTATTTAAAACGAGGGTACAGTCCTGCAATCATTTCCTTCAGCAGTTCGCATTCCTCCTAGCAGAGTTTCCACGATCGCACACTGCTTTGTACCACCACCTGCAGGAGCAACTGTTACCACAAGAGGTAATGTGGGATTGATTGAAGGGTCTGGATCGACTACACCGTTATAATTAAAAGTAAGTGAGGTAGCAGCCGTGCACGGCGCATTATTTGGAGGACAGCTAGCAGCAGAAAGCTTAACCTGTCCTTGTTTAATTTCGCCTCCACCATTGAAAGTCACTGTTTGTAGGGGAGAAGTTTGGGGTGGAGCTGTGTTAATAGTAGCTGTTGGTGGGTCAAAAGGAGCAGTAGTAAAATTAGAGAATGTAATTACTCTATCGCTCTTAGTTCGCTTGGCTTCGCTTTGTGCACTCCGCAAGGTTTGGAGGACGCGATCGTTCACAGTGCGAACTCTTTGTCTGTTGATGAATGCCTCCCAGCTTGGAGCGGCGATCGAGCTGAATATACCTATGATCAACGCTATCACCAGCACTTCTAGAAGAGTGAATCCTCCATCGCCCTTGCTGGATGCAGTTTTGTTGAAATTATGGCTGGGCTTGGTAGCAGACTGATGCAAAAGTTTTAATAATATTGGTGGGGTTTTCATGGTATTATCCTATTGTTTATCGACGGGCTGCGATTCGGAAATGTGTTTCAGGCATCAGTTACTTTCCTATCGCACCTAAACCTTTTACTTGAACGGTTGCTGTTGGGAAAAAAGCCGATTTGTTGGGGTTGTAAGCAGTATCGTTGGGTTGAAGGCGACGCAGGCTGTTTCCTCTGATAGTAACTCTGGCTAAGTTTTTAGATGTATCTACACAAGCGTAGAAGCTATTTATACCTTCTGTATCCGTTACTCTTAGGGCTGTTTCTGCCAATGGTTGTTCAGTTTTTTGGTCTTTAGGATTACCAAGAGCCATTTGGCATTCAGTCAATGGTAATTGCGTCTGGGCATTACTACTGTGGTCGATGTAGTTAACCAGTACCTCGGGAGTCGGAAAAACGGTGCCTGTCGTCACCTTTTCCGTCGGCTTACTAAAGTCAAAGTCTTTATTAAAAGCTGCATCTCGTTGTTGAGTGTCTTTTGTGTCAGTATCACTGTAGTAAGGATCTGTAGGATCTGTCGCGTCAGGGTTTCTAATCCCATCACTAATTTCATAGCGGGCAATACGGGTAGGACAAGTGCCTCCTGAAGGCTGACACCAAATAGAAGTAGAATCAGTTTCTTGGATCTGGTAGTAGGCAACTAATGATAGTACATAGGTGTCGTTGCATTTACCAGGGTTAGTATCGCAATCTTTTGGTTTTACCGTCTTAGCAACTTCTGGGTTAAAAGGAATAGAATTTTTCCTCGGTTGCTGCTTCCAAAATACGAGGATCGGAGTTCCATTAGGCGGAAGTTGAGATCTGATAGCCGGGATGCCTGTAGGGGTGGTGGTGGGAGTGCTGATAGTAGCGGGATTATTATCGTAAATATAAATAGCTTGACTCAAATCTTGGGAGATGAAATCAGCGGCGGCCTGAAGGTCTTGCTCGGTATTTGACTTGACTTGTTCTCTCCTGTCGGTATTCAGCATATCGACTACAAAACCGAGCATCGGCGTAATGATTAAAAACGCCATAATTGCTCCGACTAATAGCTCGACCAGAGTCATCCCATTTTCTGTTTGAGTTGGCCCGGAGCGGTTTCGTTGGTGCTGACTTTTTAGAAGCAACCTGAGTAAAGTTGTCATTTTGACGGTTTCCTTTGTCAAATGGGGTAGCGATTTTAATCTAATAACAAGGAATTTAATTTGTACACTTTTGAGGACTATTTTGGAGGCGAGTGCACAACGATCCATAGGAGGAGGCCTCTCCTGTAGTAGGGGGAATTTGTGATTGCATTACGGCCAAAGGCGCTTGAGGATTGCCAAGACCGGAATTAGCGACTGATTGCTGTGTAGTTGTCAGCGTGCCCGAAGAAGAAAAAGCATCCGCCCGGTAAACCCGCACAGTCAGCTCGTAGCCTGTGGTTGTCGGATCTGTCGGATTAGCTGGATTTCGCCAAACACCTTGAACCAAAAACTCTTTGCTGCCAGCACAACCTGGCGTTTCATCTAAGTTAACGCAGTATAACTCAGCAGCGGCTGTAGGAGCGGCAGGACTAGCAGAAGGAAAACCTTTTGGGCTTGTTGGATCATCATCTCTGATTGCCCCCACTCTCAGAGCGTCAATGTAAGCTCTCCCCGCCATCGCAGCCAGTTCGATCCGCCGCGCTTGGACGCGAATTGCTACTGAGTAAGCCATCACCGGGGCGATCGCAATCATCAGTACCGAAACCACAATCATCGCTACCAATGACTCGATAATCGTGTAGCCAGAATCTTGTGGCTTCAGTTTTTGGGCGCAACTGCCAGATTTACTCTCAGTCGGCTGGCTGCTGAATCCTGTTTCTGTCTTTGCTCCCTTGAATAACAAGGGTTGCGAGTAGCTGTTGTCTTTTAGTAGTTTATTCATGGTTAGGCACCTGCTTTAGATTTGCAGAATGAATCTGTTGGGCGCAAATTGCCAGTGACAGCTTTCGTTGTCCCGTCCTTATCAAGGAAAGCACACAACAATGTTTGTACCCACTCATCATCGCGAGGTACTTCCTGGAAATACTCGTCCGGGGTGCGTTTTGTGGGAGGAGTCGTGAACTTTCGGGTAAACAAGTCGGGTGGCTGAGATAGTAAGCCCAAGTCATAACCCCAATTCCGAGCAGGAGGGGTGAAGAAGGGAAGGCTACCGGCGCCGGCATCTGTTCTGTATAAAGCTCTTGGAACACCGCCAGTGTAAGTGATTGCGGGTGGGGCTGGGCTCGGTGGGTTTGGCGGTGAATCGAAAAGACTCCGCAACTTAGTAGCTGAAGCTATCTGCTGGGAAGCCAGCGGATCTAGAATCGGGATATAGGGCGCGGTGCTGTAAGCACTCCGGCCGAACTGAATAAAGGAACCCTGGATGTTTGTGGAAACTGCCCCGGAATTCCAGCTTTCCAAGAAGCGGGGCAAGTTTTGCAGGCCTCCGTTAAAGTCACCGACATTACCCAACGATCGCGAAGGAGTATCGTTCGAGCCTACGACCATATTAAATGTTGTGTTTACAGCCGTCGTTATCCACCCGGTTCCCCTCACAATACCTGTACCTTCTGGCAAACCGGTCGATGAAGCAGCCGCTGGCGCCGCCGTCACAGTTTGGATCTGCAAAACCGGCATTAATAGAGGCTGCCATTTGTCATTTGTGGCTAATTGTGGCAGATCTGCACCGCTCCCGTCCTTCCTAGCCTGGTTAAACACAAAGGGATAATTCTGTGAACCGTAAGTCACTGTAGTAGGGTTTGCCGCCGCAGTCGTCCCAAACCACAGAGAATTTGCTGTGTTTTGATATGTTGTGTCAGACACCGTAGCCGATGTTCCTGTGCCATTAATCCCTAATGGTACAGGAGCAGATGTCGAAGTCAGCTTCTGGCTAGAATCTCTCTTAAAAGCAACACGGCGGGGGAAGCGTTGCAATTCTGGTGCTGGCGGGGTAGCTGTGGTTCCGGCTCCGGGTATAAAGTCTGCACCGGTAATGGTAGTATCAGCCCTCTTAGGAGTCCCCAGCGGATTTACATACCAGTCGCTATCCGTACAGGCAGAAACGGGGATTTTGTTACAAACTTCCATTAAATACTCTGGGAAAGTCCCCCGCCGCTGCACTGGAGTGACGAAGTTGTTGAAGTAAGAACTGTTAACAGGATTGCTGTTGTTTGCGTAGTTTGCGTCTGTAACTGCTGTGCCTCCTGTGTTGACTAAATTGCCACTCGTAGCTTTGAACGCCCCGCTGGAAAGTCCGTTTGTCACAAAGTTGTTGCTGTAAAATCCTTGCTGTTTGCGAGGCATTACAGCAGCAGCACCGGCATTATTTCTCAGGTCAAAATCTCCCTCGTTGCGGAAGCCAAAACGGTAATTTTTTGAAAGCAGGGTGACAGCATCTGCCAGTATGTTTGCGGGACGCCAAGTATCGGCGGTTGTACATTTACCACCTAATCTGGGGTCGTTTGGGCGACAGGCAAAGTTCTTATTGAGGTTTGCGGCTGCGCGATCGTAAAAGGCACTCCAATCACCCACGGCCTGAGTAAACTCTTCGCCGGAGTGAAGGTTAAATTCGTTTTTGATGTAAACGGGTAAATTAGATGCCAAAGTCAGCCCCTTTTCCATGACTACATCCGCCACAGTAGCGGAGGAACCAGGAAATCTGCCTAGCTCCTTACCATTCACCAGTAAAATTCCGTTGGGCTTGCGAGTAGGATCTAGTAGGGAATCTGTGGGGCTGACTGTTGCGCTACTACTTTCATCTATGCCACCTGCGGCAAGACCAGGGCGAGAACTGCGATCGGGCAGCGCATCGTCGCGAGTGGCATAAATAATCCCGCTGTTTGGTAGTAAATACTCGTCCGTTCCAAATTTAGTCCTTCGCAGTACATCGAGGTCTATCTGAGTGGCACGAATTTCTAAAGGTTGCCTTTCTTCTAAGGGCTGGTTGTAATTCCCTGTTAAGTTTGCTTTTTGGAGACCTGTGGTCGGGCTGCTCAGCGTAAAGGCTTCGTTAACGTTGGTAGCCGGATCATCACGATCGATCGCCTTGACTTCTCTGGCATTCAAAAATGCTACTTCTTGGATAGCCCCGTTAGGAATGAGTGTGGGAGCGGGTACGATCGAGCCGTCAAGTATCTGTATGGCGCAATTAGTCGAGTCGATCGCAGCTTTGTCTGCCAAATTGCGATCGGTGTCTGCTTTCACAAGAGCATCTCTCAACGGCTTATTAGCAAAGCGACCGTCGGGGAAGACTAAGTTAGCTTGCATATCTAAAGCAGCTTGTCCGCCAGTAAGCAAGCCTGTTGTGGCAGAAAGCGTTGAAGCGGCACCCGGTCGCGCTTTCGGGGGGCCGTAGGTGATGCCGTTGTTGGAGCCGATAAAGGTCTGCCGTGTTCCTAGCCCAGGTGCGCGTGTTGCGATATCTGGTGCGAGCGCTCCCTGGCCGCTGACATCGGGTAGGCTTCCCGTCGAAATGTTTCTCGCTGTGGAAGCGTTGCTAGGGTCGTAATAGCTGCTGACGCAGGCCAGCGGTTTGTCATTCAACTCTCCCTTGGCAGGGGGACTATCTTTATAGTGATAAACTACCGTCGCCCGCATCCGCAAATCGCCTTTGGCATATTTCCTAGCGGTGGTAGCCTGCTCAACAATACCTGGAAGTAGAGTAGTAGAGGTCACTGCTGATGGGAGAGTTGCGCTGATATCGGTAGGACTAGACCAAGCTGGGAGCCAGGTAGTCCAGTTACCGGCAACATTATCATATACTTGTGACCCCGGCCCCAGTGGTGACATCGGCATGGAGTCGGGCCAGACGACACGGTACTGCTCAGTGTCGGTCGTTGTTGTTGGGTCGTCGTAAGTGCTCGTGTCCCCAGTTACGCGGTTGCCATTTGCTGGATTTATCCAACTAGGCGGCGGGAGGAATGAATTAGTGCGATCGTAAACCCCTGCACCAGTAATGACGCGCAAACCGCCAACGCCATCCAAGGGATTTTTCGGGTTTTTTGCTGCTTCTTGTTCCCAAAAACCGTTGCGATCGGTCGCTCCTGCATCAGCGATCTTGGTCACCTGGGACGATCGAGTGCGCGGAAAATTAGGATCTGGGGGGTCGATCGAATTCCAATTCCCTGCTATTTCTTCCGGCTTACTGGTAAATTGAGATTTGGTGGCATCCCATCTCTTGGCTGGTAGGTTGTTGCCTACCACAACGCGATCGCCCAGAAATTGTTCTTCTTCAGGTTCTTTTGAGGGGTCTGTTGCTTCTAGCTGACCATCCGTTAGAGTGACTTGGGTTCCGGCAAGGCTTGTCCATTGATCTACGGGTCTTAGGGTCTCTCTGCTTCCTAGAATGGGTGGGGTTCCGGCAGGTGTTGACCACGGAAGACCGTAGTTAAGCGTTGCCTCTCCTCCAAGCGGCACTTCCGCATAGGGAACCTTGCGGAGCATCTGCTTAAAATATTCTGTCAGCGCTTGTTTGCGATCTAGGGTTTGCGGTCGCTGCCGCACTGACAACGGATCGTTAGCCTCCGGGTTGGGACTGGCGGGGTCTCCCAACTGCGCTTCTACTAGCAAAGATAGGCGCTTTGTATAGGCTTCGTCATTGTAAAGAACCTTCAATCTAGAATCGCTAGTTGATTCCGTACCCGCCTTAATTTCTAATTTTTTACTCAACATGAATGCGTTTTTTCCGCCCGTGATGCTACCTTGTTTGAAAAGGTGCACGTCCACTGCATTCTTAACCGTGTTGTTACCAGACCAACCATTTACTACATTACCAGCCACAACAATTTTGCTACCTTCTTGTTCGTAGAAACAAGAATCTGGGCTGCTGACCTGATACAGTTTTATGCTGTTAGGATTATTCAACCCTGTCACTAGCAAATTACTGTTTGTGAATATCCGCCCGTTTAGATTCAACGGAGGTCCCGGCGATATGTCTAGATCGTTTTCATAAACAACCGCGTTGTTGGGGATCGGAATAAGAGCTTGGTCTTGCTGATATTCCAGGGCGGAAATGCTAGAACTTCCTGTGAATGCTTGATACGCAGAATTGGTAGCAGCATCTGTGTCTGTCATCGGTACGTTAACTGTATAAACGAAAAAACTTTTTTTAAGTTTCCCGTCTATCCTGTACCAGCCTGAGTCTCCCGCTAAAGTAGCGACAGTACCTCCACCCTGTTCGCAACCAGCCTTAAGTTTCCTCTGCGGTGGCTTTCTTGCTTCCAACGGCTCTCTTTTTCTTAAGAAGTCGCCCAAAGTAGGACTTTTTTCAACGTCGTCCCTTGGGGGGGTGCGGAAGAATATGCCGTAGAGGGTAAAACTGTCAAATTTGCCATCGCCATTTGTATCGACGGGATATCTCCAAGCAGTATTTATCGATTCATTTTTTTCTAAAATAAAGTCCTTATCGTTAACGGGAAGATCGGGAGTTATGCCACCGCTACCGTCTAGGTCATACTTAAGTTTCAGGCGTTCTTCGTCCCCAAAGGTATAATTATCAACTGTACTTCCAGGTGTAGTGGGGTTGGCGATCGGCAAGTACAAGTCGGCATCAGAAGGGGTACCCCGATTCTGGGTTTGCTCTAGCAGGAACTGAATTTTCGCTTTCGCCCGATCGATCGCCGGAGTCGCGGCCGCCAGCACCTGCTGGTTCACGCGCACGTTACGCGCCGTATTAGCCCGATCGAACGATCGCAGCGTAATCGCCACAGTCAACAAAATCACTACCAGCAACACCATCGTCACCGTCGGCAGCACAAACCCCGCCACCGGCAGTCTCGCCCTCCGGCCCATAGCCATCAGGGTTTGCAGCATTGCTCTCATCAGCCGCTTCGCCCCGGATCTGGTAACACCAGCAATCCGCCGCAGCAGGGATACGATAACTTTGGATAATTTGCTCTTAAACATTGACGCCTTCCTGAATAATTTCAGAGATGGTATTGCTGGTAGTGACTGCTCGACAGTACAATCCCATCTTTATTGTTCCCATTTTTTGCAACTTGCATATCAGCCTCTTGCACAAATTTAAATTTGTACCTTGGCTGAAAAATAAAACCCACAAACCCGCAACCAAAATCGCCGCCGATAATAATATATTTCCGCGAAAGATTTGCCCCGCAGGGATTAGATATTCCTTACTCCACTCTAATCTACTTAAATTGAAATGTCAGGGGTCAATCGATTTTCGATTTTCGATTTTCGATTTTCGATTGACTTGCGCGAGATAAATGCGGGGGCTTGAGGATTTTCGATTTTCGATTTTCGATTGACTTGCGCGAGATAAATGCGGGGGCTTGATACCACCTTTGAAATTCGTAGTCAGACTCAGAGTGAATGCGATCGCCCAAAAACAGCGATCGCGATCGTATCCGATGTATTTCCCAGCCCTTGTCTGGCAGGCTTTGTTGATGTGTTCGCCTTGCTAGCGCTTTTCAACCACCGGAATCTACAATCACGATCGGCCCATCGAATCGTTATGCCTGTCAGCGCCATCAAATCTAAATTGGGCGATCGAATTGCCCTAATGCCCCCAAGTGCGATCGAATTGCCCTAATGCCCCCAAGTGCGATCGAATTGCCCTAATGCCCCCAAGTGCGATCGAATTTTCGTCTTGCGCCCCAGCCCGCCGGGGGTTAAAAACCCCCGTCTCATAGCTAAAGTCCTCTTGCATAGGACTAATCAAATATTAAGATATTAGATATATAAATACATCTTCAGTCCTTTTCAAAGGACTTGCGCTATGAGACGGGGGTTTTAACCCCCGGCGGACAATCGGTACAAATGCCAAATCCGAAACACTGTCAGTACAAGCGCCAAATAAACCTACCATCCCCACCCATGAAACAACCCCCCAAACCCCCCGACTTCATCATCATCGGCGCCCAAAAAGGCGGCACAACATCCCTGTACAACTACCTAATCCAACATCCCCAAATCCTCCCCGCCGCCCAAAAAGAAATCCATTACTTCGACTTCAACTTCGACAAAAGCCCCGACTGGTACTACGCCCAATTTCCCCAGCCCCAACCAGGCGAAAACCTACTAACCGGAGAAGCCAGCCCCTACTATATCTGTCACCCCCAAGTTCCCCAGCGAATTTATGATTTATGTCCCAAAGTTAAAATAATCGCCCTGCTGAGAAACCCAGTAGAACGCGCAATCTCCCACTATTATTACTATATCAAAATAGGCTACGAATCCCTATCATTAGAAAGTGCGATCGCCGCCGAACCCGAAAGACTCAAAGGCGAAATAGAAAAACTCCAAACCAACCCAAACTACTACAGTTACGAACACCAACACCACAGTTATCTAACCCGCGGCATTTACGCCGATCAACTCCCAGCCTGGATAAAACTTTTTCCCAAATCACAACTTTTAATCCTCAAAAGCGAAGACTTATATACCAATCCCTTCGGCACATACAACAGCGTCTTAGAATTTCTAGAATTGCCGCCCCACCAACTACAAACCTACGAAAAATACAACGCCACCCAATATCCCCCCATCAGCGACACAATATACGACCAATTGAGAGCATATTTTCGATCGCACAACCAGAGATTAGCCCAATTGTGCGATCGAGACTTCGGCTGGGACTAATCATTTCGGGAATTGTAGGGGCGGGTTCACCCACAATAATCGTCAATAATCCACAATCTCCTAAACCCGCCCCACCCAACGGTAAATCTATCTATACGTTTGGATAATGGGAGGAAATCAAGGTTCATGTAGGTTATTCGTGGGGAGGGGGCGGGTTTATTTAGATTGTTTGTATTTGTGAGATATTGTGGGTGAACCCGCCCCTACAAATCTTTTTATCAAAATAGCTTGACATTCATATTATTCTGTGATATCTAGTCGAATAGTATTGTGTTTAATCCACAAATCGCAGCACTTGAGCCAAGTTCACAGCCAACAGCTATTTTTATATTAAACGACACAATATACGACCAATTGAGAGCATATTTTCGATCGCACAACCAGAGATTAGCCCAATTGTGCGATCGAGACT
>NZ_JAUBTG010000027.1:55484-77987 GCF_036702395.1 Microcoleus sp. D3_18_C2
TCGGCTGGGACTAATCAATATAGCGGTTCTCAAGCGTGGTGAGGTATGGGGGCGAGCCCTATGCCCACGGAACCCTATGCCCTATGAGCACCTCATGTTTTGGCAGTTGGCACAAGAAAGAAAAAATTTTTGCCTTCTTCCTTCTTCCCTCTTCCTTCTTCCCTCTTCCCTCTTCCTTCTTCCCTCTTCCTTCTTCCCTCTTCCTTCATAGCCGATTTGCGGGCGTTGGTCTAAAATCAATACAGTCCCCTGCTGACTTGCTTTTAGCAAGATTTCAGCATACTTACCCTGAAACCTGATAATAATCCTTGTGCCAGACACTGCCCAGAACCGCCCAGAGCTGGATCTGAAGACCATATTTCCCTTCGAGCTAGATAACTTTCAGAGAGAGGCGATCGCCGCCCTCGATGCAGGTAAATCCGTTGTCGTGTGCGCTCCCACAGGCTCTGGGAAAACGTTAATCGGCGAATACGCCATCCATCAAGCACTCGACAGAGGGCGGCGCGTCTTCTACACCACACCCCTCAAAGCACTCTCTAACCAAAAGCTGCGCGACTTCCGCAGTCAATTTGGAGACGACAACGTAGGTTTGCTCACCGGCGACATCTCCGTCAATCGAGATGCGCCGATTTTGGTGATGACTACCGAAATATTTCGGAATATGCTCTACGGTACGCCGATCGGAGAAGTCGGCACTTCCCTCACCGGAGTCGAAACCGTCGTGCTCGACGAGTGTCACTACATGAACGATCGCCAGCGCGGTACCGTCTGGGAAGAATCCATCATCTACTGTTCGAGCGAAATTCAACTGCTGGCCCTCTCAGCAACCGTTGCCAATAGCGAGCAACTCACAGACTGGATTAACAAAGTCCACGGGCCCACAGAGCTCGTCTACTCAGACTTTCGGCCAGTACCCCTGCAATTCCACTTCGCCAACCAAAAAGGGATATTTCCGCTGCTAGACGAGACCGGCAAAAGAGCGAATGTCCGGTTAGTCCCCAAAAAGAAGCAGCAAAAAGTAGAAAGAGGCAGCATCCCCACTCCGAGTTTGACCGATGTTTTGGCCCGGTTGGACGATCGAGATATGCTACCAGCAATTTACTTCATCTTCAGCCGTCGCGGGTGCGACCAAGCAGTCGCAGAAGTCGGCAACTTCTCCCTAGTTAACGAAGCCGAAACAGCCGAACTCAAACGCATCATTGACGATTTTTTACAGCGAAACCCAGAAGCAGAACGCTTCGGTCAAAAAGAAGCACTTTTAAAAGGCATCGCCGCCCACCACGCAGGCATTTTGCCCGCTTGGAAAGGTTTAGTAGAAGAACTCTTCGGCAGAGGTTTGATTAAAGTCGTATTTGCCACCGAAACCCTAGCAGCCGGGATAAATATGCCCGCCCGCACCACAGTCATTTCCACCCTGTCCAAGCGCACCGACAAGGGACACCGACTGCTAAACGCTTCAGAATTCCTCCAAATGGCCGGTCGGGCGGGTCGGCGGGGCATGGACAAGCAGGGGCACGTGGTCGCAGTTCAGACGCGCTTTGAAGGCGCAAAAGAAGCCTCCTATTTGGCAACAGCCAAAGCCGACCCCCTCGCCAGTCAGTTTACGCCCAGCTACGGCATGGTGCTGAATTTGCTGCAAACACACACTCTCGACGAAGCTCAAGAGTTGGTAGAGCGGAGTTTTGGTCAATACCTGTCTACCTTGTACTTGCAGCCCCAGCAATCAGAATTAGACCGACTGCAAACAGAATTAGCAGTGCTGGAACAGTCCCTAGCGGCCGGAGGAAATGTCTCCACCCTGGAAAAAAACCTCGCCCATTACGAAAAATTGCAGGGCAGACTCAAAGAAGACAAACGTTTGCTGAAAACTCTATTGCAGCAAGCTGAAGAAGCCAGATTTAAGGAAATGTCCGTAGCTGTGGCTTTTGCAGTGCTCGGCACGGTTCTGAGTCTCAAAGGCAAGCACGTTCCGACAGCCAAACGATCGCACACAACTCCTGTACCCGCCGTATTGGTTGCCAAAGTCGCAGGTTCCGGCCAAGCACCAAATTTGGTGTGCTTGGGCAAAGATAACCGCTGGTATGTCGTCGCCATTAGCGATGTCGCTACCCTGCACGCCGAATTACCCCGCTTGAGCGTTGCAGATACCTTGAACCCGCCCTCGGAAATGCCCCTGAGACTCGGCCAGTGCCGCTTGGGAACTGAAGAAACTGCTTCAATTGCTGCATCGATCCCACCATTGCCCACACCAGAACCGACCCCAGAGGCTCACGAGCAACAGCGGAAAATCGCAGCCCTAGAAGCTCAGCTAGAAATTCACCCGGTTCTAGAATGGGGCAATCCCGGTACTTTGCTCAAACGTCAGCGCCGCCGGGAAGAATTGAAAAAAGAAGTTCGCAAAAGCGAAGAAGACTTAGAAAAGCAGAGAGCTCGCTACTGGGAGGAATTTCTCAACTTAATCGACATCTTGCTGAATTTTGGCTGCTTGGAAAGAGTAGTTTCGGCAAATGTAAACCGAGATGACTCCTCCGGTAGGTTAGTACCCACAATCTTGGGTCAAGCTTGCGCCGCCATTCGCGGCGATAACGAACTGTGGCTGGGTTTGTCCCTGATGTCTGCCGAGTTTGACGAACTCGACCCCCACCACCTCGCTGCAGCTTGCGCGGCCTTAGTTACAGAAGTTTCCAGGCCCGACAGTTGGACTCACTACTCGCTGTCGCCAGAAGTTTTGGCACCTTTGGACAATCTGCAAAAAGGCTTGCGCCGCCGATTGTTTCAAGTGCAGCGCAAGCACGATTCTGCAATTCCGATTTGGCTGGAACGGGATTTAGTGACTTTGGTTGAACAGTGGGCTCTGGGTGTTGAATGGCTGGAACTGATTAGCCATACGAGTTTGGATGAAGGGGATGTGGTGCGGATTTTGCGCCGGACTTTGGATTTCTTGTCTCAGATTCCTCATGTTCCTCATGTTTCCGATTCTTTGCGGAGGAATGCTTGTCGGGCGATGCAGTTAATCGATAGATTCCCGGTGAATGAAGCTGCAAGTTAGAAAAGTGTTGACAGTTGACAGTTGACAGTTGGCTGTTGACAGTTGACAGTTGGCTGTTGACTTTTGGCTGTAAGGATCGTGGATTAAATAACTTCGTAGGTTGGGTTGAGGAACGAAACCCAACGCCACGCTTGATTGTTGGGTTTCGTTCCTCAACCCAACCTACAACAAATGCAAGTTATTTAATTCTCATTCCTAAGCTGTGCGGCATCTAAATTGTATTTTTGGTTTTTCAACCCAAATGCACCCAGATTTTAATCTAAAATCGTTTCCGGTGGCATCGGTATTGTTCAAATGTCCAAATATTCAAACAGTCAACTGTCAACTGTCATGAGGAATAGACCCAGATTTAAATCCCAAATCCCAAATCCCAAATCTAAAATCTAAAATCTAAAATCTAAAATCTAAAATCGCTCGATCTTAATTGTTATTGAAATTTTCCGAAACGGTGCGCTGGGTAATTCTCCTATTTTATGATGCAACAAATCAAAAAGCCCGATCGACTGCCTGATGCCTGCTCCCAGGCTAAAAAAACTCGCTTTTTCACTTTCTTGCAAAGAGTCCTAATTGGCACTCTAGCGAGTACATTACTCCATCTCTTCATCCTATTTCCCTCTCCGAGTTTCGCAGAAGTAGTTCTGGGCGTAGTTCGCAGTTCCGAGAATTCTCCCGACTGGGTAAAGATTACCACGCGCCTCTGGGAAAGTGGCATTGCTTACAAACCAATCAATCTCGAAGAAATCAAAAATTTGGGGGATTTAACAGGCGTTAACGTGCTGTTTTTGCCCAACATTGAAACTTTGAGTCCGGCACAAATTAAAGTTTTAGAAGCTTGGGCATCCCAGGGCGGCCGCTTGATTGCTTCGGGCCCCGTCGGCCGCAGTTCCCCAGCCTTGGTGCGCCAATCTTTGCGATCGCTCCTTGGGGCCTATTGGGCTTTTCCGTTAACCCAACCGGCGACTCCGCAACCGCGCAGCCGCTGTCGGGATCTGGCTTGCACTACTTCTAGCAATTGGGTGCCACCCGAACAAAAAAATGCCTCAGTCCAAGGCGGTGTCTTGATTCCGGCTGATGCAAACAGTCAAACTATTGCTACTTGGAAAGATAGTTCCGGTTCCTCCGCAGCCATCGCCACGGATCGCGCTACCTACCTTGGCTGGCGTTGGGGTAGCGACGGTTCGGCAAATGTAGATAAGGCTTGGCTCCAAGCCTCGATCGCCCGCTGGGGAGGCACAATCGCTTCTGGGCCCTCCGCGCCGCCCACTGCTGCCGCGACCCCACTGCCAACCCCCCCCTCCAGAGTCACTAGAAACAGCCCTAGTTTGCCGCGTACTACCCCGCTGAGCCGACTTTCTCCCTCTGGCTCGCTTCCCGATTCAGTACCTGCAACTTTTACAGACCCTTCGGATCAGTCGGCGCCGGCGGGTTTGGACGTGCAGCCCAATTCCAATAAGCCGATCGTCAGCATTGAAGCGTACTTGATGCGCCAAGAACTCACTAACCTCCTCGGCCGGTTTGAAAGCGCCCTGACAGCATCTAATTCAGCCAATACCGCCATCAATCTCAATGCTGCTACCTCCCCTCAACTGCTGGCTGCAGAACAGGGCGGAGGCGGCCCAGCAGCCAGTCGCCCCCCTGTTCTGCAAGCGATCAGGGTACGGGCGATCGCCCAAGCGCGGCAGGTTTTGCAAACTTTTGACCAACTGCTGCAAGAGCAAAACTACGCGGAGGCGAGAAAGCAGTGGGTGGAAGCGCGACAGTTGCTGTGGGAAAATTACCCGAAGGAAGGACAGCGGGTTGGGGCGGAAATTCGGGCGGTTTGGCTCGATCGCGGGACGATCGTCGCAGCACGATCTGAACAGGGTTTGGCGGCAGTGTTCGATCGACTCGCCGCCGCAGGTATCAATACTGTTTTCTTTGAAACATTGAATGCCGGATATACCATTTATCCCAGTCAAGTTGCACCGCAACAAAATCCCCTAACAGTTGGCTGGGACCCGCTGGCATCGGCAGTTAAATTAGCCCACGAGCGAGGCATGGAACTGCACGCTTGGGTCTGGGTTTTTGCCACAGGAAATAAGCGCCACAATACTTTAATTGGCCAGCCTAGTTCTTATCCCGGCCCGGTGCTTTCCGCTCATCCACAGTGGGCAAATATTGACAATAAAGGACGCACGCAAAATCCTAACGATGGTAAATTTTATCTCGATCCGGCAAACCCGGAAGCGCGGAATTATTTGCTACAAATAGTCAGCGAAATTGCCAATAACTACAAAGTAGATGGAGTGCAATTAGACTATATTCGCTATCCTTTTCAAGATGATAATGCGAACTTTACTTACGGTTACGGTATTGCGGCGAGGCAGCAATTTAGGCAGTTGACTGGTGCAGACCCGGTGAATATTTCCCCCAGAAACGGCAGTTTGTGGCGGCAGTGGGTTGAGTTTAAAACTAATCAAATTAATAGTTTTGTAGCTGAAGTTTCTCAGCTTTTGCGGCAGAATTATCCGCGCACAATTCTGTCGGTTGCAGTGTTTCCGCACCCGGAAAGTCAGCGGATTTACAAAATTCAGCAAAATTGGGAAGTTTGGGCTCGTCAGGGCATTGTAGATTTGATTGTGCCGATGACTTATGCTTTGGATACGAACCGACTTCAACGCATCACTGAACCCTTGGTAAATGAACAAATTCTGGGTTCGGCTTTGATTTCTCCCTCGGTTAAGTTGTTGACTCTCCCGGAAGTTGTGGCGATCGACCAAATTCAAGCTTTGCGCGATTTACCGACTGGGGGCTATGCTATTTTTGCTGTGGAAAGTATCAGCAGCGCGATGCAGGGGTTTTTTAACCGCACTCAAGGCCCGCCAGTGCGTTCTACTTCTGCTGCAGAGCCCATTCCTTACCGACAGCCGTTTGCAGCGGCGGCTTCGCGGTATACTGCTCTCAAGCAGGAATGGAGTTTTTTGTTAGCTAACAATGAGTTGCGGGTGTCGGAATCTGAACTGAAGGTTTTGCAAAGTCGGGCGGATGAATTGGCGCAAGCTTTGAGCAAGTTGGCGGCAAATCCTTCTAGAGAAAGTTTAGCAACTGCTAAAAGATTGTTGGGGAGTTTTCAATCTCAGTTTCAATCTTCGATGCGCTTGCATTCTGCGGAAAATAGCTATCAGGTACAAACTTGGCAGAATCGTTTGGAGAGTTTGGATATGCTTTTACGTTACGGCGAAAGGATGGAGTTGAATCGCAGGTAAATACAGATTTTTGGGGTGTTTGCTGCTCTGGATAGTGCGATCGTGCTAACATTTGGGCGATCGTACTCTAATTAAGTTAGTTCGCGATCCACGGGTAATCCTCACCTTGTTTTTTTCACAGTCATACTTCGTTCAATCCCGCAGATGCAGTAAAAAACCCGGTGGTTGAGCGAAGCCGAAACCCGCTGTCTTGGGTC
This sequence comes from Microcoleus sp. D3_18_C2, assembly GCF_036702395.1. Classification (NCBI taxonomy): domain Bacteria; kingdom Bacillati; phylum Cyanobacteriota; class Cyanophyceae; order Oscillatoriales; family Microcoleaceae; genus Microcoleus; species Microcoleus sp. D3_18_C2. The sequence goes on from NZ_JAUBTG010000027.1 coordinate 61,976, forward strand.
GGAGTGCGATCGCGAACTGTAAGTTTGTAAGGAATGAGAATTAAATAACTTACAATGCGTCATGGTTCTTGTGGGATGGGCGTCCCGCCCGTCCATAAAGGGCGGGCTCTTAGGCCCAACCTCTACTCCCCACTTTCAAGAGTGTCAATTATTTAATTCGCGATCCTAAGTAGGTCATCACAAAATAACCATAGTATCTTATCAGGGAGGATTGAGCTAAGATCCACGATCACAGCGAGTAGATGAGTCCTCTCACCCGCCCGAACCATGTAATGTTTATTTGCACTCACATCTTGCACCATTCTCAAGAACGGGCTCTGGGGCCCGTTCCACAAAAGATAATTTTTCTTGTGGAACAGGCCGAAAAGCCTGTTCCTAAAAGGCTAATTGAGAATGGTGCCAGATATAAGTTTGCACCTACTTAGTGAGGACGGAAGTCCTCAAAACTCTTAAAGGTCCAGTTAAAACAATTTGACGATGAGTGATTAACCGGATTTTATATTCCTCGCTCGTCTCTCGACCCAAGATTTTAACATCTACTAATTTAAAATGCCCATTTTCACTACTTTTAGGATGAATATGTTTCCTAAACCCCTCAATCGTTTAGCTACAAAATTTATCGGCAAAGTTCCATTACAAACGGTGCTAGTGGTTCCTTTTTTAGTGCAAATTGTCGGCACGGTAGGAGTTGTAGGTTGGCTATCTTTCCAAAACGGTCAGCGGGCAGTCAACGATGTTGCTGCTCAGTTGCGGGGAGAAATTAGCGATCGCATCAAAGACCGCATGGAACATTATATGTCAATTCCCCACATTGTAAATTACCTGAACCTTCAAGGCATAAAACTGGGGCAATTGAACCTAGAAGACAAGCAAAAACTAGAACATCATTTTCTAGAACAAATTCAATATTTTGATTCTATCAGTATCATTTACACAGGCAAAGAAAATGGAGAACACTCTGGAGCAATCCGCACTAAAGATGGGATTTTGATATCTGCTGCTGACAGCTCTACTGACAATAAATTAGCTCGATATACTGCGGACTCTCAGGGAAACCGCGTTCAATTAGTGCAAATTTCACCCGATATTTATGACCCGCGAACTCGCCCTTGGTACATAGCAGCGGCTGCGGCAAAAAAACCTATTTGGACTCCAATTTATACAGATTTTTTGACTAGGGAACTGGCAATTACGGCTGCTTTGCCTATCTACGACGACGCTGGCAAATTGTTAGGCGTAGCTGGCAGCGATTTGCTGTTTTCCCGCATCAAAGAATTTCTCGTTAGCCTCAAAATTGGCAAATCAGGACAAACTTTTGTCATGGAGCGATCGGGGATGTTAATTGCTACTTCTACGGCGAGTCCAGAATTCGTGGTGGAAGGTAAAGAAACAAGGCGCATTAAAGCTTCAGAAAGCGAAAATCCGGTAATTCGCCAAACTGCACAACATTTAGATAAATCCTACGATAGCTTAGCTAAAATTAATAATTCTCAACAACTTACTTTTGATGTTGATGGCCAGCGAAATTTTATTCAGGTAGCTCCTTTTAAAGACGATCGAGGGTTGGATTGGCTGATTGTCGTAGTTGTGCCAGAGTCTGACTTTATGGAGCAAATTAACCTCAACACGCGCACGACTTTTTTACTGTCGCTTGCAGCATTGCTGGGGGCGACAATTCTGGGAATTCTTACTGCTAAATGGGTAATTCAGCCGATTTTAAGATTGAATGCTGCCGCGAAAGCTTTGGCGCGGAATGAATGGGATACAAAGCTCACTCTGAATCGCGAAGATGAACTCGGAGAACTTGCCACTGCTTTTAACAGCATGGCCGAGCAATTGCAGCATTCATTTACTTCTCTCTCGGAAAGCGAAAACCGAGTAAAACAATTTTTAAATGCAGTACCGCTAGGAATTTTTATTGCCGATCCCAACGGTCAACCTCACTACATTAATCCTACTGGAGAGCAATTGTTAGCTCAAGGAATTGTACCAGCCGATTCCGAAACTTTACGTCAATCCTACCGAGTTTATTTAGCTGGGACTCAGGAAATTTACCCGGCAGAACGCGACCCAATTTTAAATGCTTTGCAGGGTAAGAGTGTAACAGTTGATGACCTTGAAATCACCTCGACTGACAAAACTGTTCCCCTGCAAGTTTGGGGAACTCCTATTTATGACGCTCAAGGAAATGTTATCTACGGGATGTGCGCTTTTCAAGATATTACAGAACGCAAACTAGCGGAGAAAGTATTAAAGGAATACAACGACAATTTGGCAGTGCAAGTTGCCGAACGTACCGCCGATTTTGCCAAAGCACAAGAAAAGTTTTCTAAAGCTTTCCGTTTAAGCCCTAATGCGATTACCCTGACTAGAATCAGCGATGGTCGTCATATAGAAGCCAATGAAAGCTTTTGTCGGATGATGGGGTACAGTCACGAAGAAATCATTGGCAAAACTGCGGTAGAACTCAATTTTTGGGCGAGTTTGGGAGAGCGCGATCGCATGATTCAAATGTTGAAAAATAAGACGGCTATTCACAATTATGAGCTGAGGTTTCGCAATAAAAATGGTACAGAAAGAACGGCACTACTGTCTATAGAAACCATCAATATTGACGGAGAAGCTTGTTTTTTGTCGATTTCTAGCGATATTACCGAGCGCCAAAAAGCCGAAACTGCACTCCGGGAAGCAGAAGAAAAGTACCGCAATATTTATGAAAATGCTTTGAATGGAATTTTTCAAACTGCTATTGACGGGAAATACATCAGCGCTAACCCCGCTTTAGCTAACATCTACGGTTACGACTCGCCAGCAGATTTAATAGCAGTACAGCCGAATTTCCATAACCAGCTTTATGTGAAACCCAACCGCCGCGATGAATTTGCTGCGCTGATGAACGAGGACGGAATACTATCAAACTTTGAATCGGAAATTTACCGCAAAGATGGCAGCATAATCTGGATTTCGGAAAATTGTCGCGCTGTCTGCGATGAAGCAGGAAATCTGCTTTACTACGAAGGCTTTATTAAAGACATTACTGATAGCAAACAAGCGGAAATCAAAATGCAGCAGGCGAAAGAAGCGGCCGAAGCAGCAAACAAAGCGAAGAGTACCTTTCTCGCCAATATGAGCCACGAATTGCGATCGCCCCTGAACGCGGTCATCGGTTTTGCTCAAGTCATGCTTCGCAGTAAAACTTTGTCTCAGGAAAATCAAGAAGATGTCGGAATTATCCTGCGGAGTGGCGAACATTTACTGACTTTAATTAACCAAGTTTTAGACTTATCAAAAATTGAAGCCGGACGCACTACTATTAATTCAAAAAGCTTCGATTTGTACCAATTAATCGACGATTTAGAAGATATGTTTGCTCTCAAAGCTGAGCAAAAAGGTTTGCAATTAATATTCGACAGGGATGCAGAAGTTCCCCATTACATTTGTACTGATGAAGTTAAATTGCGGCAAGTCTTAATTAATTTGCTCAATAATGCAATTAAATTTACTTCAGAAGGGGGAGTGTCGATGCAAGTCAAAGCAGGAAGGCGGAATATACATAAAAACAGCACTGACCAATTGCCCGGCCACTACTGGCTGCATTTTGAAGTTCAAGATACTGGTGCAGGCATTGCTGCTGAGGAAATCAATCAGTTATTTGAAGCATTCGTGCAGACGAAAACAGGTAAAGATTCTCAGGAAGGAACGGGTTTAGGTTTAGCTATTAGCCGCCAGTTCGTGCAATTAATGGGAGGTGAAATTACGGTTAGCAGCGAGATCGGAAAGGGTGCATTATTTCAGTTTGATATCCAAGTTCATTTGGTTGAAGCTAGTGATATTGAAAGCAAAAAAACTCAACGTCGAGTTGTTGCCCTGGAACCAAATCAACCGAGTTATCGCTTGCTAATTGTGGACGACAAACCTTTGAACCGCCAACTGTTAGTAAAACTTCTCAGTCCACTCGGATTTGAGTTGAGAGAAGCGAATAATGGTAAAGAAGCGGTTGATATTTTTAGGGAGTGGGAACCGCATCTGATTTGGATGGACATGAGAATGCCTGTGATGGACGGCTATGAGGCAACGAAACAGATTAAAACTACAACTGGCGGGCAAGCAACGGCGATTGTGGCCCTAACTGCTAGCGTTTTGGAGGAAGAACGGGCGGTGATTCTTTCGGCGGGTTGCGATGATTTTATGCGGAAACCGTTCCGAGAGGAGGATATCTTTGTGGCAATGGGGAAACATTTAGGAGTACGCTATATTTATGAAGATCCAACGGCAGTAAGTGCCACAGGTGTAGAGGAGTCCAGTCAGGAGGTGCTGATACCGGAGGCTTTCGCCTCTCTTTCTCCAGATTGGATGGCCCAATTCAAGCAAAGTATTTTGAGTGTGGACATGGAGGCGATCGCCAGTTCGATCGCACAAATCGGCACTGTCAATCCCTCTCTTGCGGCCAAGCTTCAAGATTGCATTAATAATTTTGAATATGACAGAATTTTGAACATAATCGAACTCAGCGAGAAACAGTAAAGACCCGATGACTTTAACTATACCTAAAACCAATCGAGCTAATATTTTAGTAGTAGACGATACCCCAGAAAACCTGCGGCTGCTGGCAGGAATTTTGAGCGAAAAAGGCTATCAAGTTCGCCCCGTACCCAATGGCAAGCTAGCATTGTCTGCTGCTCAAAAAATACCTCCGGATTTAGTGCTGCTGGATATTATGATGCCGGAAATGGACGGCTATCAAGTTTGCCAGCAACTCAAAGCTTCTGAAATTACCAAAGACATTCCTGTTATTTTTATTAGTGCGATTAATGACGTGCTGGATAAAGTTAAAGCTTTTGCAGTTGGTGGAGTTGACTTTATTACTAAACCGTTTCAGGTTGAAGAAGTTTTAGCCCGGATAGAAACTCATTTAAAAATTTGTTCGCTGCAACAAACTTTGCAAGAAAAAAATCAAGATTTAGCAACGGCGCTCCACCAACTGCAAGCCACCCAAGAGCATTTGATTCAATCGGAAAGAATGGCAGCCCTGGGACAACTGATTGCCGGCATTGCCCACGAAATCAATACCCCCCTGGGCATTATAGGTTCTTCTATTAATAATATAGCTAATTTTTCCGACGATTTTTTAGAGAAATTTCAGGAAATTTATCAAAAACTTTCTGACGAAAGCAAAGCTTATTTTTTAGCTTTAATGTACAGAGCAACCCATCAAGAAGTTTTATTCACAAGTAGAGAAAAACGCAAGTTTAAGCAGCAGTTGACTGCGGACATGATGGCAGAATCTGTTGAAAACTCCGAGGAAATTGCGGATACTTTAGTTGACATGGAAATCTACGAAAATATAGAAGAGTTCTTGCCGCTTTTCAAATCGCCGGATTGGGAAGTAGTTTTAAATAGTGCTTACCAGTTTGCGAGCTTTAAAAAAAGTATTAGCCTGATCCAAAGAGCCACAGCGAAGTCGGGAAAAGTAGTATTTGCCTTAAAAACCTACGCTCATTTTGATAGCAAACCAGAAAAAGTCCAGGCGAACTTACATGATGGCATTGAAACGGTGTTAACCCTTTATCAAAATCAACTAAAACACGGTATAGAAGTAGTGAAAAATTATGGAGATTTACCCGAAATTATGTGCTATCCCGATGACTTAAATCAAGTTTGGACGAATCTCGTTCATAATGCCCTGCAAGCAATGGATTATAAAGGTGTTTTGACGATTGAAACTGGGCAGCAAGGGGCGAATATTTTACTTAAGTTTACTGATAACGGCAAAGGTATTCCCTCAGAAGTTATTCCCAAAATTTTTCAGCCATTTTTTACGACAAAATCTGCGGGCGAAGGTAGCGGTTTGGGATTGGATATTGTGAGAAAAATTGTGGAAAAACACGAAGGCACAATTGCTGTTGATTCTGTACCGGGGCAGACAACTTTTACAGTCTCGCTGCCAATTTATTAAACAAAACTTACCTGTAGGAGCTGATTCCCTCTGACCGAAAACATCCAGGATGCCAGCCCCCAAATTCACCCGTCCAGAAATAAAAAACTTGTATCGGATAAAGGCGCGCCCGAATTTATCTCGCGCAAGTCAAGGCTTCAATTCTTTAATCTGCAATCTAAAATCTAAAATCGATTGACTCCCGTCGCTGTCTCGCTGACAAATACAAGATTTATTACAATAAACCGGGTTAATCTTCGGAAGTCCTATTAAAATAAGATAGGGGACAGATATCCTGCTTCCTTGCCCGAAATCAATAATGTAAAAAAATGTAAAAGCAAGTCCTATCGATAAACCTAAGAAAATTTAAGCAGAGAGGAAAAGATGAATAAGCCTGTAATTATTTGCGTTGACGATGAACCAGATATCTTGAATACTCTCAAGATGCAGCTCAAAAATGAATTTAAAAATGATTATTTTTATGAATTAGCTGAAAGTGGTGATGAAGCTTTAGATTTACTTGAGGAATTTCAAGAAAAAGCTCAGGTGATTGTGGTTGTTTCGGATTGGCTGATGCCGGGAATTAAAGGTGACGAACTTTTAATCAAAGTTCACCAAAAGTATCCTACAATTATTAAAGTGATGTTGACTGGACAGGCCGAGGTATCGGCTGTTCAGCGGGCAGTAGAAGAAGCAGATTTATACTGTTGTTTGTACAAACCCTGGCAAAGCAAAGACTTAATAGAAATTATAAAATCTGGGCTGGCTAAGTTATGAAAAAACCTGTGATTGTTTGTATTGATGATGAACCTGACGTTTTGAACAGTTTAAAGATTGAACTGAAAAAGGCGATCGGCGATCGGTGTATAATTGAAACCGCTGAAGGGGGGGCTGATGCTTTAGAGTTGCTGGCAGATTTGCGGGCAGATGAATACGAGATTGCTTTGGTGCTTTCCGATTATATCATGCCGGATATTAAAGGAGATGAACTGCTCAGAAAAATTCACGAAAGCTCGCCGGAGACGCTGACTATTATGCTAACGGGACAAGCTGATTTGGAAGCCCTGAGCAATGCTATCAAGTATGCTAAGTTGTACCGTTATATTCCTAAACCTTGGCAAAATGAAGACTTAAAATTAACGGTAGTAGAAGCAGTTCACAGTTATTTGCAAGATCAAAAGTTAACAGATGAAATTCATAAGCGCCAAGAAGTAAATGAGGAGTTAAAGCTAGCAAATGAGGCGCTGTCTGCCAGTGAAAGCCGCCTGAGTCAATTTTTAGAAGCTTTGCCAGTGGGGGTATCTGTTTATCATCCCGATGGCTCGATCGCCTATTTCAACCAGACAGCGCGGGATTTGCTGGGTGCAGACACTATCCCGGAAAGCACTGCGGAACAATTAGCTGCGACTTATCAACTGTATGTTGCCAATACTGATGAGCTTTATCCGCCGGATAATCTGCCAATTTTGCGTGCACTGAATGGAGAATCTGTCAAGGTTGACGATGTAGAAATCCGTCAAGATGGCAAAAGAATTGCGATCGAGATCAATACCACGCCGATTTTTGACGCTAGCGGAAATATTGTTTATGCGATCGCAGCTTTTCAAGATATTAGCGATCGCAAACAAGCGGAAAAAATACTAGCAGATTACCACCACACCTTAGAAGCCCAAATTGACGAACGTACAGAACAACTGCAACAAGCTGCATTAGCTGCTGAAGCAGCAAACAAAGCTAAAAGCACGTTTCTCGCCAATATGAGCCACGAGTTACGCACCCCTCTCAATTCTATACTCGGCTTTGCACAAATCATGGAACCCAGTCCGGATCTTACTGTCGAAAACCGAGAAAATATGAGAATTATTCGCCGTAGTGGCGAACACTTGCTTACCTTGATCAATGAAGTCTTAGACTTGTCAAAAATCGAAGCGGGGCGGATGACACTTAACCCGAAAAACTTCGACATCTACCGCTTGCTTGACGATTTGCAAGATATGTTTCAACTGCGGGTACATAATCAAGAATTGCAGTTGCATTTTCAGCGCGATGCTGACGTTCCTCAGTACGTGCGAACCGATGATATTAAACTGCGGCAAGTGTTGATTAATCTTCTGAGTAATGCGATTAAGTTTACCCAAACAGGCGAAATCATCTTAAGAGTTATCAAGTTAGAAAAATCGGGTTTTCTGGATTTACTGGATAGTTCTACAGCTTGCTTTGATACCACAAGAAGTATTCGGGATTTTTCGAGAACTAGCAGTGATTTTGCAAAGGTTGAATGGAGCGATGAGGCTGAGGGTTCAACTGTGCCTGGTTTTTTTCTTCTATTTGAAATTGAAGATACAGGAGTTGGCATTGCTCCTGAAGAATTGGGCAGCATTTTTAATGCTTTTGTGCAAACAGCTTCCGGTCAAAAAAATCAGAAAGGCACGGGTTTAGGATTGAAGATCAGTCGTCAATTTGTCCGCCTGATGGGAGGCGAAATTGTCGTAGAAAGTCAACTGGAACTCGGCACTACTTTTAAATTTGAAATTCCAGTGGGTGCCGTTGATGCTGCTGAGCTTCCCGATCCGGAACTTAACCGCGAAGTGAGTGGTTTGGAACCCAATCAACCGTGCTACCGGATTTTAATTGTGGACGATCGCGAAGACAACCGCCAACTTTTAGTCAAAATGCTTTCTCCTTTAGGTTTCGGGGTGGAAGAAGCCACCAACGGCCAGGAAGCAATAGAAATGTGGGAAAATTGGCATCCGCACTTAATTTTGATGGATGTGCGAATGCCGGTGATGGACGGCTACGAAGCTACTAAACAAATTAAGACTAGAATCAAGCAGAGAGAGCAAGAGGGGGAAATGAATATTTCCGATCCCGAATCCCCGATTCCGAAGATTATTGCTTTGACAGCTAGTACAATTGAAGGAAGGCAAGCGTTTGCTTTATTGGTCGGCTGCGACGATTTTATTAGCAAACCTTTCCGCAAAACCGATATATTTGATGCCATCACCAAACATTTGGGGGTGAGGTATCTCTACTCTAACTCAACGGACTTTATCTCAATAGGCGATCCAAATAATTTATCTGACTCGCTCTCTAATGCTGCGCTTGCTTATTTACCCATACTTCCCGCAGAATGGATAGACAACATGAAGCAGGTAATCCGCAGTGCTGATTTTGACTTAATTGTCAGGACAATCGACGAAATAAGGAGGCCTCATCCTGAATTGGCGGAAATCCTCCAGGGTCATCTCGATAATTTTGATTACCAGAAAATTCTCAATTTAATTGCCGAGGCGGAGGAATCAGATAATGCAGATGAAGGCGGAACAAACTGAAAACCATCAAGCGGATATTTTAGTAGTTGACGATACACCAGATAATCTGCGTTTGTTAATTAGAATTTTGCAAAAAAATGGCTATAAAGTTCGACCAGTTACTAATGGTTTTTCGGCGTTAGATGCTATTCAATCTAGCGCGCCAGATTTGATTTTGCTCGATATTATGATGCCGGATATTGACGGGTACGAACTATGTAAAAAATTAAAATCCCAATTGCAATTTCGGGAAATTCCCATCATTTTCCTGAGTGCGCTGGAAGAAGGAATAAATAAAGCCAAAGCTTTTGAAGTGGGCGGCTCGGATTATATAACTAAACCTTTTCAGGTGAAAGAAGTATTGGCACGAGTCAGCAATCAACTTACTGTGCGTTCATTGCAAATGCAATTGCAAGAAAAAAATCAAAAATTGACCGATCAAAATATCCAGTTGCACCAGGAAATCGCTGAACGCCACCAGGTGGAAATGGAAACAAGATTGCTGCTGCAGGCTACACAAGCTATTAGCAAATCTGAAGATTTTGAGTCGGCTATAGATGTGATCTTAGGTTTAATTTGCAAAACTATTGAATGGAATCTGGGCGAAGCTTGGATTCCTTGCAGTGAGGGGTTTTTAAAATGCGCTACAGGTAGGTACGTGAGTGACTCCAGTTTTGCCCAATTCCAACAAACAAGTTGGGAGTTGATTTTTGCTCCCGGTGTGGGACTTCCGGGTAGGATTTGGCAGTCGCAGCAGTCTGAATGGATAGATGATGTTTCTAATGCACCGGAACAAGTTTTTTTAAGAGCTAAAATTGCGCTGAGTGTGGGATTGAAAGCGGCTTTTGGGGTGCCAATTTTGGCGGAAAACCAAGTGTTAGCTATTTTGATTTTTTATCGCGAGAAAGTTCTGAATTGTCAGCCGCGCTTGTTGGAATTAGTGAGCGCGGTTGCTACGCAGCTCGGTTCGTTGATTCAGCGCAAACAAGCTGAAGCAGCTCTGAAAGTGCAGCAAGAGCAAACAGAAAAATTGCTGCTGAATATTTTACCGAAACCTATTGCGGATCGTTTGCAAAAAGAGCAAAAGTTGATAGCGGAGCATTTTGATGAGGTGAGCGTCTTGTTTGCTGATTTGGTGGGTTTTACAGAGTTTTCGGCTCACAAAAGTCCGACGCAGTTGGTAGAAATTTTGAATGGGATTTTTTCGGAGTTCGATAGGTTGTCTGAATTGCACGGGTTGGAAAAGATTAAGACGATTGGGGATGCTTACATGGTGGTTGGGGGTTTGCCGACGCCGCGGGAGGATCACTCCTCGGCGATCGCACTTTTAGCTTTGGAGATGCAGGCAGCTTTGGGGAGGTTTAATGCCAAAATGGGAGAAAATTTTCAATTGAGACTCGGAATTCACAGCGGTTCGGTGGTGGCTGGAATTATTGGGATTAGTAAATTTAGCTATGATTTGTGGGGCGATACTGTTAATGTTGCTTCACGCATGGAGTCGAACGGATTGCCTGGTAAAATTCAAGTGACGGAGGCGACTTACGAGCGTTTGAAAGAGCAGTTTGTTTTGGAAGAACGGGGTCATATCCCGATCAAAGGCAAAGGAAAGATGCTGACTTACTGGTTAATTGAAGAACAAAAGAAATCTTTTTAAGTTTATGATGTAAATTTCAATTAATATGAAAGGTAGACCGCATTTATACTTTCAGGAGGGCTAATCCTTTGCAAACAGTTGAAACAAAATCGCCGACAGCGTTGAAAAGAGTCCTAGTTATTTTAATATCACTGCTAGCAGTAGCGGTACTGTCGATCGCTACTTTTATCGCTCTACCCGGAGAAAAAACAATGTTTGCTGGAACTAGACCTGCCAATATCGGAATTCAGTCAGGAAAACTCGCAGCGTGCCCGAGTTCCCCCAACTGCGTCAGCAGCTTCAGTCAAGATGCCGAACACAAAATTGAGCCTTTGGCATACACTTCGTCCCAGAGTGAAGCGATGGTAAAGCTCAAAGGGGCGATCGAGTCCTATGGCAAAACTAAAATTATCACGGCAACTGATAATTACCTGTATGCGGAGTTCACCAGTGCTTTGATGGGGTTTGTTGATGACGTTGAATTTTTGGTAGATGATGGAGCGAAAGTGATCCATGTGCGATCGGCTTCGCGTCTGGGACAGTCGGATTTGGGAGTTAACCGCAAACGGATAGAAGCTATCAGAACTCAATTCAATCAACTCTGAACTTAAAATTTCTAGCTTTCCCGAAGCCCCTCTCCTACACGGCTGTTTCATTATCCGTAGGGGCAAACCCCCCGTGGTTGCCCCGATATTTGAAACACCGATTCCCCACGTCCGTGGAGGGGGTAGGCACGGGGGCGCTACCCCTACAAAACGATGATTTCCCTTCATCCGTGGAGGGGGTAGGCACGGGGGCGCTACCCCTACAAAACCATGATTTCCCCACGTCCGTGGAGGGGGTAGGCACGGGGGCGCTACCCCTACAAAACCATGATTTCCGTGAGAATAAAACAGCCCTGCCCTCTCCTACAAGATGAGGGGCTTTGAGATTTGTGTACTACTATGTAATGTTGATTTGTCACTACCTAGTTAACAATTATTAACAGTAGGCACAGCGCAAAGGAGTGTCCAGCAGGGGGAGTAGGACACCGCAATGCCGTTTTCCTACGGTTGGCTTTCAGTTTTAAAACTTGTTATAAGATTGACGATTTTATAGTTTTACAATCTTTAAAATAGCTGAGCGCGCTAGCACAGAAGAAGAGATGCCGTAGTATTCCTATAGGATTAAACAACCTAAATGATACACTTCTGACTTTAGGGAGAGGGAACTGAACGAATTAATTTCTACTATTAAATTAAGTAGAACAAAGAGGAAAAACACATGGCACTTCAAAAATTAGCAGACTTTTATCCTAATTATCAGGAAGAAATCTTTGCTGGAGACGACATCAAGGGATTTGATGTTTATGCTGGCGACTCGGATGAAAAAGTAGGCACGGTTTATGACGCTTTGGTTGATGACAGTGGTCGTTTTCGCTATCTGGTAATTGATACCGGTATTTGGATTTTTGGCAAAAAAGTATTGTTGCCAATCGGCTCGGCTCGCTTCGACTACGGCGCCCGTCGCGTCCACGCCACAGGTCTTCGCAACAAAGCTCAAGCAGAACAATTGCCAGCTTACAATGAATTAGAACCATTAGATTACGATCGCGAAGAACAGGTAAGAGGCGTCTACCGCAATCAAGACACTGCCGCGGCCCGCACTGCAACTCCTGCTAGCTACGATCGCAGCAGCTACAGCTACGATATGGATCGCCCCCTCTACGAAACCAACGAACAGCAGCACCAAAATCTCAAGCTTTATGAAGAACGCTTGATTGCTAACAAACACCGCGCAAAAACAGGCGAAGTAGCAGTTGGCAAGCGCGTGGAAACTGAAACAGCGCGAGCTTCAGTACCCATTGAAAAAGAACGAGTTGTAATCGATCGAGTAACCCCGGTAGAAGCGGGTCGAGTAGTTTCAGTCGGTGAGGCTGACTTCCAATCAGGGGAAGTTGCACGCATGGAAGTCTACGAAGAAACTGCCGACATTCACAAGGAAGCTTTCGTGCGCGAAGAAGTCAACGTCAGAAAAGAAGTTGTTCGCACCACGGTTGAGGGCGAAGAAACCTTGCGTCGTGAAGAATTAGAGGTTAAGACCGATGGCACTGCGGTTGTAGATAATAAAAACATCTAAACCAACCGCAACAGGTATTGCATAGGAATTGTGCCTTAATGACATAATTCTGTCACCGCGCAGGTTTGATTGAATTGGTGGCGATCGCGCAATTCCTATGTGATTGGCGGGGGGGGTACAAAACTTGTCTAGTTTTGGCAACGTTTATGCACTTTCCCCGCCTTTACCAATTTCCCCTTACCAATTCATAATAAAAATCCCTAAGCAGGAAAGTTTAAAAAATGAACGGTCAAGCATCAGCAGAAAAAATAGCAACTGCCAAATCAATAACCCGTCTCAACCGGGTACCTGAAAAAGTCAGAACTAAGCTAAAAAGTTTTACCGTCAAAGACAACCAAGGTCATTTGGTCGGCAAAGTTAAAGATGTCTATTTTGATGCTAACGGTCAGTTAAACTTTGTCGTGACCGGGCTAGGCAGCGAAAATCCCCGCATTTTTTTATTAAGTGTTAAGCTGCTCAAGAAAGTGGATTATCACCAAAAAGCGCTGTTTGTAACTATTAATTCGGCTCAAGTCGATCTGCTGCCCGTAGTTTCGGCAAATGGCGAGCATCCGTATTTAGAAAATCCCTCGGAACCGGATAATGAATTTAGCAACCGTGAATTAACAAATGCCTCAACAGTTATGTCAAATCTAACAGATGCCGATCGCACAGATGGAAATTGGGAGACAGATCGGGATGAGGAAAACTTGGATATTGTCGATCAAGAAGTAATTCGCCTGCTAGAAGAACGATTGGTGATCAATCGCAGCAAGCGCAAAGTCGGCGAAGTCATAGTACGTAAAGAAATTGAAACTCGGATGGTACAAGTACCTATCCAGTGGGAAAAGCTGATTGTCGAACAAGTCGGCGACGATCCGAAGGTGTTGGCAGAAATAGATTTAGGCGAGGGAAACATCACCGGTATAGATTTGACGGAGATTAAGAGCGATCGCCAAGAACCGACAGTTAAGGCTGAATTTACCTCTGTGCAGAAAGCTAGCAAAATCTTAAATTCGATCGCCTCTCAACCCCGTCACGGTTGCGTCAAAGTCCGCCTAGAACTCGTTCTCGAAGACAAGCAACTTGAGGATACTTACCAAAAATGGATGACGGAACACCACTCAGAGAGTTAAAATATTCGTCCTTTTCGGTCTAGATTTTAGCTATTAGCGAGAAACTTAAATCTAAGAACGGACTGTGGCGATTCGTGCTGGGGAGAAAGTTCACCGCCATCTACTAAGATCATGTTCGGTAAATTAACCGTAATTTTGGTAGTGGCGGGTTTACCAATATCTATAATATAAGCCCGATATCCGTCAACCCGCCCCGACCGGGATATGGAAATTTTTAGCGATCGACCTCTAGACAAAATTGTAGCGACTTGCGGTAAAATTGTGGTGGTCAAATTTAAAAGTATTTGAAAATGCCCAGCACAATCTCCGACATTAAAGTAAAAACGATCGCAGGCGAAGACAAGCAGCTAGGAGAGTACGCTGGCCAGGTACTCTTGATAGTTAATGTAGCTTCCAAATGTGGCTATACACCTCAATACAAAGGACTCGAAGAATTAAGCCAGAAGTACAGCGCGGCTGGACTCCGTGTTTTAGGATTTCCCTGCAACGACTTCGGAGGTCAAGAACCCGGAAGTAATCCAGAAATCGTCAATTTCTGTACTACAAAATACGGCGTCACCTTTGAATTATTTGACAAAGTACGCGCTAAAGGCACTCAGCAGCACCCGCTGTACGCTAAGCTTACGAGTGCAGTCGAGCCCAAGGGTGAGGTTTCCTGGAATTTTGAGAAATTCTTAGTTAGCAAACAGGGTGAAGTGGTTGCCAGATTCCGCAGTAGTGTTGGCCCCGATTCGCCCGAACTGATCGCTGCCATCGATCGAGAATTGGCGAAATAAGAAGTTCGGCAACTAAGCAGTGTACAGGATTTAACTGATTTAACGGATGGATGTTTAGGGAAGAGGGAAGAAATTAATAGGCTTTTTTTCCAATAAGTTGAAAGCTATTTTTTTCCTTCTGCTTTTCCCCCTTGTGTGCAAGCACTAAACCATGAACAAATACCGATGATTGTATTTAATTGGAGAACTGTTTAATTTAATGGAAAATACATCGGGATTAGATTTAGTTGTAGGTGTACTTGCCTTCGCAATTCTGGCAGGTGGTCTGGCCATGCTATTTGTAGGCATGGCATCATTTCCTAAAGAAAAATAACAATACTAGGACTTACTCACAATTGTTGAGAAACCGGGTTTTTTTACGAAAAGACACGTTGTAGACCGCACCAAAGGTAAAAAACCCGGTTTCGAGGCCCCGATTAAGTCCTGACTACCAACTTAAAATGCTTATTTTACAGCAGACCATCTGAATAAATCAAACTCCTTTCAATTTGAACATTCGCAATTGATGACAATCATGCAAACTACCGAAAACAACGTCAAAATTGCCCTCGCGCCGGGGAATTTGCGCCGCGTTCACCATATTGCTTTAAACGTGCGCGACATGAAAGCTTCCCGCCACTTCTATGGTACAATTCTCGGTCTGCACGAACTAACAGGTGCAGAAATTCCCGCAACTTTAACAGAAATGGTAGCCGCTGGTAAAGTCGCTAATTTCGTTACCCCAGACGGTACTGTTATTGACTTATTTTGGCAGCCCGACTTGGAACCGCCAAACCCAGACCCGGAGAAAGCTTTTACCCGCGCCAACCACTTAGCCTTCGATATTGAGCCGGATTTGTTCGATCGCGCTCTGGAAGTGCTAAAGTCAAATCAAATTGCGATCGATAGCGGCCCCGTTACTCGCGCTACAGGACGCGGCATTTACTTTTACGATCCTGATGGATTTATCATCGAAATCCGTTGTGATGCAGTTTAAACAGTCGCTATCGGGTTCTCTGTAGTCCGTCTTCACCCTACATTTACTCTTTGGAGCGCGGTACTCCCTAATGATTGCTAATTAAATAACTTATAATTTTAATTATTATTGTGGGATGGGCGTCCCGCCCGTCCTTTTTGGACGGGCG
>NZ_JAUBTG010000028.1:0-41564 GCF_036702395.1 Microcoleus sp. D3_18_C2
TGCTTAAGCTTCGGTGCGCCTACCTTAACGGATCAATATCCGTTTGATGATCAAAAGCGCAAAACCGGGATGCTCCCAACCTAGCCTCTCTCCAGCGTTCTAATTTTCAAGTAATTCGCTTAGGAAATAAGAGTGTTTGTTCATGGCTTAATCCCACTCCACGAGATATGGCTGGTAGTGTTTTACGCTTAATATCAGAAAAGCCCCAGATGAAAGTAATTAAACGCATCACAACTTCTCACTTGGGGGAATAGCGATCTGTATACTGTAGAATTCCCAGTAATCGTCAAGAGTCAACAAATTTGATCGTTACAGCGCCTTCTCCGAGATTTCACTTAATCCAGTAAAGGGTTGAGGGCAATTCCTGTTTTTATCATCTCATGAAAAGGATGCAAAAGCGTTAGCTTAGCGTGGCAGAAATTCCCTAAGTCATTTCCGGCAAAAGCGAACTGTAAGTAAATATAATATTTAGAGAATGTCGTGCAGCTACGTAACTCTTCTCGTTACTATGGCTGACCCCGGGCTACGCTATCAGCTCATGTGTTTAAGGCGAAATGGTTAAAAAAATAATCAGCAAAAAAACCCTATAAACTCATGTTCATTCGTACTACTGCTCTCACTCCCATAGAACTCAGGACTGCGATCGTGCGAGAGCCCTTGGTGGTTTCGCCGGATACGACGGTGATGGATGCGATCGCCCAAATGAGTGGCGTGCGATCGCTCTGCAACACCCCTAGAACGGCCGAGGGTCAACTCGACGACCTCCACAAGGAGGCGCGATCGAGTTGCGTGTTGGTAGTGGAAAACGAGCAATTGGTCGGCGTACTGACCGAGCGAGACGTGGTGCGGCTGAGTGCCCAGCAGCGTTCCTTGGAGAATTTGGCGCTCCGGGAGGTGATGGCACACCCCGTCGTCACCCTCCGCGAGTCCGCCTTCACCGATTTATTTTTGGCGATTAATCTGCTCCAACAGCACCACATTCGCCATTTGCCCATCGTGGACGAACTCGATCGCCTAGTGGGCCTAGTCACTCACGAAACTCTGCGCCAAATATCTCGACCGATCGACCTGCTGCGGTTGCGTATCGTAGCAGAAGTGATGACCCGCGAAGTGATTTGTGCTGCGCCAGATAGTTCCCTACTGGCGATCGTCCAACTTATGGCAGAGCATCGCGTCAGTTCCGTGATGATTGTGCACCCAGGCAGAATCTCTACTGAACCGCTACAAATTCCAGTGGGGATTATCACCGAGCGGGATATTGTGCAATTTCAGACATTGGGGTTGAAGCTGGAAACCTGTCGGGCTGAGGCGGTGATGAGTACACCGATTTTTAAGGTCAAGCCAGAGGAGTCGCTCTGGACTGTGCCGCAGATCGTGGAGCAGCGATCGATCCGTCGGTTGGCGGTGACAGGGGAACAAGGGGAGTTACTGGGTATTGTCACCCAGACCAGTTTGCTGCAAGCCCTCAACCCGCTGGAGCTATACAAGCTGGTCCAGAAGTGGGAAGAGAAGGTGGTGCGGCTAGAGGCCCAAAAGGTAGCGCTGCTGGCAAATCGCAACCTTGAGCTCCAGCAACAGGTGGAAGCTCGGACAGCCGCTCTCAACACCAAGGTACAACGAGAGAAATTAGTCGCAGACTTGGCTACCCAAATTCGCTCGTCCCTAAGCCTGCAAACGATTTTGGATACGACTGTGCAGCAGGTGCGGCAAGTGCTCGGCTGCGATCGCGTCAATATTTGGCGGTTTGAAGCCGATCGGGAAATCATTGTCGTGGCGGAATCCACCGACTCGTCCCTGTCTCTGTTGGGCCAACGGGTCAATGAGACCTGCTATAAGCAAGACAATCCTGAGATTTATCGTCAGGGATATGTTCGCGTCGTACCAGATATCTCCACAGCCAACATATCAGACTGTCATCGGCAGATGCTGATCCGCCTCCAGACAAAAGCCAAAATTTTGGTGCCGCTACTGTGTGGCGATGAGTTATGGGGCTTGCTCAATGCCAGCGAAAGCCAGCACCCCCGCGACTGGCAACCGGAAGAAGTTGAACTGATACAAGCCTTATCAGCGCATCTGGCGATCGCCATTGGGCAAGCCACGATCCACCAAAAATTGCAGAATGAACTGGTAAAGCGAGAGCGGATCGAAGCCACCCTGATCGAGAGCGAACAACGCTACGCCTCCCTTGCCGCCGCCGCTCCGGTGGGGATTTTTCGCACCGATGCCGAGGGGCTATGTACCTATGTCAACGATCGCTACTTTCAGATCAGCGGACTCACAACAGGAGCCACTATCGGACAGGGATGGCAACAAGGAGTGCACCCCGACGATCGCGATTGGGTAATTGCCCAATGGGAACAATTCATTCAAGGTAACGACTCTTTTGAACTCGAATATCGCTTTCAACGTCCCGACGGTGAAGTAACGTGGGTTTATGGGCAGTGCGTCGCCGAACTCGATGCCAATGGACATCGGATCGGCTATATAGGCACCATTACCGACATTAGCGATCGCAAACGAACTGAAGTCCGCCTGCAAGAAAGCGAAGAACGCTACGCCAGCCTAGTGGAAGCCGTACCAGTGGGGATTTTCCGCGCCGATGCTAGGGGTAAGTGCATCTATGTTAACGATCGCTGGTTTCAGATCAGCGGACTCACCCCAAAAACCGCTTTCGGGGAAGGATGGCAACAAGGGCTACACCCCGACGATCGCGATCGGGTCATCGCCGAATGGGAGCAATTCATTCAAGGAAATCGCTCTTTCCAACTCGAATACCGCTTTCAACGTCCCGACGGTGCTGTGGCTTGGGTATATGGGCAGTCCGTTCCCGAACTGGATGCAGACGGGCAAGTAGTCGGCTATGTAGGAACTACTACAGACATTAGCGATCGCAAACTTGCCGAAACCGCCCTGATCCAGAGCGAAGCCCACAGCCGAGCCATATTAGCAGCAGTTCCCGACTTCATGTTTCGCATCGGTGCCGATGGTATTTATCGGGGGAGCGTGACAGCCAATCGTCAGCTCGACTTTCTCGGCGGTACAGATTTCGATACCCCAGGTGTGGCGATGGTGGATATGATCTCAGGAGAAATTGCGACGCGACATCTACACCACCTAGAACAAGCCTTACGGACAGGAGAACTGCAAGTTTATGAACAGCAGGTGCACATTGGCCCACGCCTGAAATATGAAGAGGTCAGAGTTGTCAAGAGTGGCGAAGATGAAGCCTTGTTTATGATTCGAGACGTTACGGCTCGCAAACAGGCTGAGCGACAACTCTACCAACTAAACCAACAGCTAGAAGCAAAAGTTGAAGAACGCACCCAAGAGCTTTGGCAAGTCAACAGCCTGCAACGCGCCATCCTCGATTGTGCTGATTACTCCATCATCTCCGTAGACCCAACTGGCATCATCCAGACCTTTAATGCCGCAGCCGAAAGGATGCTGGGTTACAGTGCAGCAGAAGTGGTCGGCAAAGCTACGCCCGCACTCATCCACGATGCAAATGAGGTAATTGACCGGGCATCATCACTCTCTGCTGAACTAGGGCAAAATATTCCTCCCGGCTTTGAGCTTTTTGTTGCCAAAGTACGCCAAGGTATTGTCAGCGAAGAAGAGTGGAGCTATATCCGTAAAGATGGTTCTCGATTTCCTGTGTCGCTATCCATCAGCACCCTCAAGGATGTCAATCAACAAATTATCGGCTTTTTAGGCATCGCCAAAGATATTAGCGATCGCAAACGTGCAGAAGCAGAACTACAGACAGTATCGGATCGCCTCGCTTTGGCGCTCAAATCAGGGGCGATCGGTTGTTGGGACTTCGATCTTGTACAAAACACCGTCTTTTGGGATGAGCGGATGTACGAACTGTACGGTGTCACAAAACAATCTCATTCCCCTCTGCCTTACGACATTTGGGCAAACCGACTACATCCCGAAGACCGCACCGCCACCGAAACATTGCTCCAACAAGCCCTCTTAGGACAAGCAGAATTTGATACCGAGTTTCGAGTGTTGCATCCCGATGGTAGCCTCCACTTTATTAAAGCCTATGGTGTCGTCGTGCCAGACGCCCAAGGCAATCCCCAGAGCATGATTGGGGTCAACTTTGATATTAGCAGAGGCAAGCAGGCTGAACTCCAACGACAGCAGTTAATTCAAGAATTATCAGCCTTTAAACAGGCCTTGGATCAGTCTGCAATTGTGGTCATCACCGATCGCCAAGGGGTGATCTCCTACGTCAACGATCCCTTCTGTGCGATCTCTGGCTACTCCCGCGATGAACTCATGGGCAAAACCCATCGCCTAGTCAACTCTGGCTATCATCCCCCTGCATTTTTCCAAGACCTGTGGCAGACCATTACTAGCGGTCATGTTTGGCGCGGTGAAATTTGCAACCAGGCAAAAAACGGTAGCCTGTACTGGGTTGCTAGCACCATTGTCCCCTTTTTGGACGAAGGCGGGCGACCTTTTCAGTATCTAGCCATTCGCTTCGACATTACCGATCGCAAGTTTGCCGAAGCAACGCTTCGGCAGGAAAATACTTTCCGTCAACAAATTGTAGAAAACATGACTGAAGGGCTGTGCGTTTTCTATGAAGTTGAGGAGTTTCCATTTGTCCGCTTCACAGTCTGGAATCAGCAAATGCAAACAATTACGGGTTACACCTTAGAAGAAATTAACCGTCTGGGGTGGTATCACAGCTTGTACCTGAATAATCAAGAATCTCAAAAACAGACGATTGCCGACCTGAAAAAGATACGACAAGGGGGCAACTTAATCGCCGTGGAAAGGGAAATCCGGCGCCCAGATGGACAGTGCCGCACTATCTCCTTTTCCACTTCTATCCTATTGATGGATGATGAACATCTCTATGTGCTTGGCCTGATCCAAGACATTACCGATCGCCAACAGACAGAGCTAGAAAATCGCCTTTTGAAAGAACGCCTCGAATTTCTTCTGGCATCGAGCCCCGCCATGATCTATAGCTGTAAGCCCTATGGCGACTATGGAGCAACCTTCATGAGCAAAAATATCGAAGCCATTTTGGGCTACAAACCAGAAGAATTTTTATCGGAATGTGGCTTCTGGGCTAACCATATTCACCCAGAAGATGCCCCTAGAGTTTTTACACATTTATCGGCTCTATTTGAACACAACACTCATCAGCATGAATATCGATTTTTGCATCGCGATGGTCACTACGTTTGGCTACGGGATGAGCTGCGTCTGCTGCGAGATGAAGAAGGCACGCCAATCGAGATTGTTGGCTATTTTGCAGATATTAGCGATGTCAAACAAACCGAAGAAACCCTAAAACGACAACTGGCAGCAATTGAGGCGGCGATCGACGGCATTGCGATTATGCAAGGAGATACCTACCTCTATTTGAATCAAGCCCATCTAGAATTGTTTGGCTACGAACATCCCCAAGAACTGGTGGGCAAATCTTGGAAACTTTTGTATTCCCAACACGAGTTAGAACGGTTTGAGCGGGAAGTCTTGCCGGTGCTGGGGCGCGATCGCGCTTGGGAGGGAGAGGCGATCGCCACCCGCAAAGATGGCTCTACCTTTGCCGAAGGGCTATCCCTCACCCTCACAGAGGATGGATTATTGATTTGTGTATGCCGCGATATCAGCGATCGCAAACAAATCGAAGCCCAATTAGCAGAGAGTGAAGCTAAATTCCGGCGGCTGGTAGAAGGGGCTAATGATTTGATCTGGTCATGTGAACCCGATGGGATGCTCACTTATTTGTCACCGCAATTCAAGACCATGTTTGGCTGGGACGAGAGTGAATGGATTGGTAAGCCGTTTATATATCTGGTGCATCTAGACGATCGTCCTTTGGTGGTTACTGATTATCGGGAGAATGTCAAACTTGGTAAAAAGTCAAGTGATTATGAGTTCCGACATCGCCACCGAGATGGCAATTATGTCTGGGTGAGAAGCAGCGCCCGACCTGTTATCAATGCTGAAGGGGAATTGATTAGTATCCAGGGAATTATATCGGATATCCGCGATCGCAAACAAGCTGAACTCGCCAGGGAAAGCAGTGAAATCCGCTTCCGCCGTGTGTTTGAGTCCAGTGTGAGCGGCATGATGTTTGCCGATTTTCAGGGGAACATAATCGATGCCAACGATCGCTTCTTACAGATGATTGGCTACACTAGGGAGGAACTAAATGCTGGGATGATTCATTGGGATGCTATGACCCCGCCCGAATATGCCCAGGCTGATGTTGTAGCGATGGAGCGCCTGATGCAGGATGGCGCGATCGATTCCTTGGAAAAGGAATACTACCGTAAGGATGGCAGCCGGATTTCTGTGCTCATCGGATCCGCACTTCTTCCAGGCTCAGAGGATCAAACTATTTGTGTATTAGTAGATATCAGCGATCGCAAACAGGCCCAGAAGGCTTTGCAGGAATCTCAGCAGTTTCTGCAAACGGTACTCGATACCATCCCGCTTTCGGTGTTTTGGAAGAATCGAGAGTCGGTTTTTTTAGGATGCAATCAGCAGTTTGCCAAAACTCTAGGCTTGCCATCTACGACCGAAAGTATAGGTAAAAGAGATTTAGATATTTGCCAGAAAGAAGTCGAGGCGAACGAGTATTGTGCGATGGATCGGCGGTTAATCGAAACGGGTGAAGCTATATTAGGGATCGAAGAAACGCTAACCCTACCCAATGGTAAACCAATATTTCTCGAAACCCACAAGGCTCCCCTGCGAGACTGCTCAGGTAATATTATTGGTCTGGTAGGCACGTTTCAGGATATCACCCATCGCAAAGAAGCCGAACTGAGATTGCAACAACAAGCAAAACAGGAACGTTTGCTGGGAGCGATTACTAAACGGATGCGATCGTCTCTGAATCTGGACGAGATTCTCAATAGCACTGTTGAGGAAATCCATCAGCTATTGCAATCAGACAGAACGCTGGTTTATCGGGTTTTTCCTGAAGGGACGGGGGCTGCCATTGCTGAATCAGTTTCGCCAAATAGGCTTAAGCTTCTGGATATCCTCTTCCCAGAAGAGGTTTTCCCCGAAGAGAACTACGATCGCTATATCCAAGGAAAAGTTTATGCCCTCAACGATAGGGAAGATGAAAATGAGTCAATCTTACCCTGCTTGGTTGAATTCCTCGCAGAAATCCAGGTCAGAGCTAAACTCGTAGTTCCAATTATTCTGAATCAAACCCTCTGGGGGTTGCTGATTGTTCATCAATGCGATATTCCGCGCCAATGGCAAGACTGGGAAATCAATTTACTTAAACAAATTGCTAACCAATTAGCGATCGCAATTCAGCAATCTTACCTCTACGAACAGGTGCAATCAGAGCTGGCTATCCGCAAGGAAACACAAAAGGCGATCGCTTTACAACTGCAACGGCAGCGAACTTTGGGAGAAATCGCCCAGCAAATTCGCGAATCGTTGGATATTAAGGAAATTTTGGCGACTGTGACACAGCAAGTCAAAGAAATCTTGCAAGGCGATCGAATCATCGTCATCCGGCTATTTGGCAATGGCAGAAGTCAAATAGTTGAAGAATCTGTGTTGACCGAGTTTCCCGCGCTCAAAAACCATCACTGGGACGACCAACTGTGGTCTCAAGAAATCCTCAACCACTATTCCCAGGGCAAGCCCCGTATCGTCCCGGATATAATGACCGATATGGGGACTAATTGCTTGGTGGAATACGCAAGCGTTGGTGAAGTCAAGTCCAAAATGGTTGCACCTATCCTGCAAGAAGTCCGAAGCAGCCAAAGCCATAGAGGGGTTGCCCCTGGCCCAACCAACAAGCTCTGGGGGGTTTTAGTCGTCCATGCTTGCCGAGAAAAGCGAGTCTGGCAAGAGTCTGAAGCGCAACTCCTGCAACAAATTGCTAACCAGTTGGCGATCGCGGTTCAACAAGCTAGCCTATTTGAGCAGTTGCAGCAAGAACTCACCGAACGGCAACAAGCCCAGCAGCAACTCACCGAGCGCAACGAACAACTGGCAGTCTCTAACCAAGAACTGGCCCGTGCTACCCGCCTCAAAGACGAATTCCTCGCCAACATGAGCCACGAACTCCGCACCCCCCTCAACGCCATTTTGGGCATGAGCGAGGGGCTACAAGAGCAAGTCTTTGGTATCGTCAATGAACAACAAATCAAAGCTTTACAAACCATCGATCGCAGTAGCTCTCACTTACTAGAGTTAATTAACGACATTTTGGATGTCGCCAAAATTGAATCGGGTCAAATGGAACTCGATTGCACCCCAGTTTCAATCAATCATCTGTGTCAATCCAGTCTGGCATTTATCAAACAACAAGCCCTGCAAAAACGCATCCAGCTAGAGATTAAAGTGCCACTCAATCTGCCCGACTTATTGATTGATGAACGGCGGATGCGCCAAGTCTTGATCAACCTGCTCAACAACGCGGTAAAATTCACTCCTAACGGAGGACGCATCACCCTAGAAGTCAGCCGTCAACAGCCCCGGGCCGACCCAGATTCTGCCGATTCCTCACCCCATTTTTTGGTCAAAGAAACTCTGCAAATTTCCGTCATCGATACAGGTATTGGTATTGCCCCAGAACATATCAACAAACTGTTTCAGCCCTTTATCCAAATCGATGGCGCGCTGAATCGTCAATATGCAGGCACTGGCTTGGGGCTTGCCCTGGTGAAACGTATTGTCGAACTCCACGGCGGGCAGGTGTTGCTCACCAGCACTGTGGGTGTAGGAAGTTGCTTCACGATCGAATTCGAGGGCAGGCACGGGGGCACTGAATTCGAGGGCAGGCACGGGGGCACTGAATTCGAGGGCAGGCACGGGGGCACTGAATTCGAGGGCAGGCACGGGGGCATCGAATTCGAGGGCAGGCACGGGGGCACTGCCCCTACAGGTGCGCCATCCTCTGTTGCCCTGGAATCCCAGACAGAACCCCCCATCGAACCCAGCGGGCCCGAACAGGGAGGCTCTCCCTTAATCTTGGTGGCGGAAGACAATGAAGCCAATATCAGTACGGTGTCGAGCTACTTGAGAGCTAAAGGCTATCGCATTCTCTTGGCGAAGAATGGAGAGGAGGCGATCGCCCTGGCCAAGTCACAAAACCCCAATCTAATTTTGATGGACATTCAAATGCCTGGTATGGATGGCCTAGAAGCTATGCAGCAGATTCGCCTCGATCCTAGGTTAGTCGATGTGCCGATCCTTGCCTTAACTGCCTTAGCCATGACTGCCGATCGCGATCGTTGTCTTGCTGCCGGAGCCAATGATTACCTCACCAAACCCGTTAAGCTGAAGCAATTGGCAAGCACTATTCAACACCTTTTAAATTCCCTGGTAAGATAATTCATGAATGTACCATCTGTTTTGATCGTTGACGACGAACCCGATAATTTTGATGTGATTGAAACTCTCTTGAACGAGCAGGATTATCAATTGCATTACGCTGCCAGCGGGCAAGAGGCGATCGCATCCCTCGACATATTTGATCCGGATCTTATTTTGCTGGATGTCATGATGCCAGGAATAGATGGCATCGAAGTTTGTCGGAAAATCAAAGCCATGTCAAAATGGCAAGCCGTTCCCATCATTATGGTGACAGCATTAAACTCAAAATCCGACCTTGCCCATTGTCTCACTGCGGGCGCTGACGACTTCATTAGTAAACCTGTAAATGCTATTGAACTACGTGCCAGAGTTCACTGTATGCTGCGAATTAAGCACCAGTATGACGACCTGCAAAGCTTACTCAAATTGCGCGAAGATATGGTTAAAATGGTAGTCCACGATTTACGCAATCCCCTGGCTGGCATCTTGCTTGGCTTGGAAATCCTAAAAAGCTTAGAGTATCCTAAAGAACAACAACAAATGCAACTGGAACGAATTTACTCGTCAGCACAAGCAATACAGCTATTAATTGATGATTTATTGCAAATCTATTTACTCGAATCCGGTAAAAATCGTCTCAATTACACTGATATTTATCTGTGCGACCTTATTGAATCTGCTATCTCAAACTTTGAAGGAATCGCTGCTAAAAAAAATCAGTTTATAGTCGCTCAATTGCCAGGACAAAACAGTATAAAAGTCTCGGCTGATGCCACGATGATACATCGAATGCTGGACAATCTCCTCTCGAATGCCATTAAGTTTTCCCCACCCAATAGTCAAATCATAGTGACTGTAGAATTCCTCACATCTGGCAAGGCAAAAATTCAGGTTATCGACTCTGGCCCAGGTGTTCCTGATACATTGCGACAAAAAATTTTTGAGAAATACGAGATTGGAAATCTGATGTCTAATGTCTCTCAAATAGGGTTGGGTTTAGCTTTCTGCAAAATGGTCGTTGAGGCACATGGGGGCGAAATTTGTGTCAGAAACAACCAACCACAAGGAGCAATTTTTGAAATCACTTTGGCCGCATAGCTGACGAGTATCAGATGAAATTATAAAATTTTTACTTTATTGAAATGGTGGCAATTATGTCTCAATTTTCTATCTTAATTGTTGATGATGAGCCGGATAACTTTGATGTGATTGAAACCCTGTTATCAGAGCAGGATTATCAATTGCATTATGCTGCCAGCGGGCAAGAAGCGATCGCATCCCTCGACATATTTGATCCGGATCTTATTTTGCTGGATGTGATGATGCCGGGAATAGACGGCATCGAGATTTGTCGGCAAATCAAAGCCATGTCAAAATGGCAAGCCGTTCCCATCATTATGGTGACAGCATTAAATTCAAAATCAGACCTTGCCCATTGTCTCACTGCCGGTGCTGACGACTTCATCAGTAAACCTGTAAATGCTATTGAACTGCGTGCTCGCGTGCATTCAATGCTCAGAATCAAGGAACAGTATGATAATATCCAGAACTTATACCACATCCAAGAAAATACGCTCAATGTCTTGGACAGCACCCTCAATGAGCTGCGTGGCAACTTAGCTTCTACTCTATCCCACGAACTAAATACGCCCCTCAATGGCATCTTAGGCACGATCGGGTTGCTCAAGGACGATATCGAAAACATGGATATCGCCCAAATCCGTGAGATATTAGGCTGGGCACATGACTCGGCCCGTCGCCTAGAAAAATTAACGAAAAAATTCCTGATTTATTTAGGATTAGAACTATCCGCAAGTCAACAGCACAAGATGGAATCTGCCCGGACTCAATTTGTAGCTTCCGCCATTGAAACCGAGTTGACATACCAGGCTCAGAAGGTCAACCGTAGCAACGATATGTTGTTCACTCTTGAGGAAGCGGATATAGCTCTATCAGACCGATATCTATCAACTATTCTCCATGAATTAATTGATAATGCACTGAAATTCTCCTCACCAGAGACAACTATTAAAGTTAGTAGTCAAGTCCTAGGGGAGATGCTACATTTATCTGTACATGACTCCGGGCGGGGCATGACAGAAGAGCAAATTGCTAAAATAGGTGCCTTCATGCAGTTTGAGCGCAAGAGGTATGAGCAACAGGGCACCGGTATCGGCTTAAAAATTGTCAGGAAAATTGTCGAACTGGCAGGAGGAGAGTTCTCAATTACCAGTATCTATAAAAAGGAAACAACGGTACATCTCACTCTGCCAATTGTCCGCAATTAGCATGAGTTTTTCTATCAAGTCCGGTGGCATCGTTATGGAGATTGAGAAGGAATAAATTTGCTTTGCAGGGAGCGGCAACAGATCAAAAAAGAGGAACTAGCAGGAGAAATATTTGACTCGGAATTAGAGCTTGCTTCTGCGGTAATTCATGGGGTAGAAGGTAAAGAAAAAACCATACACAACCTTACAAAACCTATTAAATTTAACTCGAATCACCCTAATTAATCTTTTGTTACATACTGGCGAATTTTGCCACCGACTTAGTAAGGAATGAGAATTACAGCGGATTCCAGGTTTATAAAGTACACCCCAGAAACCGGGTTTCTTCTGGATTTCTCGCCAGAAACCGGTTTTATTCAAGAAACCCGGTTTCTCTGTACTTCACTTACCTGGAAAGTGCTGTAAATAACTTCCACTCTTGAAAGTGGGATGGGCTCTTATAGCCCGTCCACTCATGACGGGCTATAAGAGCCCATCCCACAATAACAATTAAAATTGTAAGTTATTTAATTCGCGAGCCTAAGTTCTCGTGCAAGCTACAATTGCAGACTGCGGGCGCGATCGCACTTTATCTGCACCCGCTACCACTAAAACCCCGCAAATCGCGCCCGCAGTGCGACAGAATCGGGATTTGCGGGTTCGCGCAGTACCATCGGGCGCTCGGCCATTTTAGATTTTAGATTTTAGATTTTAGATTTGCCATGACTGATGACGATCGGCGTAATGTAAAAATCAAAGTATAACCCTTTTATTTGCCACTCCCCTCATGCCTTTGCCGCGCCTGTTAACCTTAATTGCTGCTTTCTGCCTCGCCCTGGGGCTGATTATTGGGCTGGTGAGTTCCTTAACAGGGCTTTACAGTCAAGTTGCGTTGTCTGCTTCTCCGCTGCTGGCTAATTTGCTGATTTTCCTGATAATTGTACTTTTGGGAACCCTAATTTTTGCGCTGGTTTACTATTTTAGGCTGCTGCAACGCCCCCAGAAAGTTAAGGGAAAACGGCCGATTACTCCGAAGATTCCTGTTGTGAAAAGTGAAGCTGCTTCGGAAAATCTTAAAGCAATTCGGCAACAAGTCGATCGCATTCAAGATGAAGTAGCGCGGCAAGCTTTGCTGTTGAGAGCCCGCGAAATTGAAGCTAGCATGGCGAGGGGCAGCGTTCGAGTAGTTGTTTTCGGCACCGGTTCTGCGGGCAAAACTTCCGCTGTGAATGCGTTGGTGGGGCGGATGGCGGGACAGGTGGGTGCGCCGATGGGAACTACCGAAGTTGGGGAAACTTACACTCTGAAATTGAAAGGAATCGATCGAGAATTAGCAATTACTGATACTCCAGGCATCTTGGAAGCGGGAGTTGCGGGGACTTACAGAGAGGAATTGGCGAGGCAGTTGGCGGCGAGGGCAGATTTGATCTTATTTGTTTTGGACGGTGATTTACGCAAATCCGAGTACGAACCGCTGCGGACTTTGGCGGAAATTGGCAAAAGGTCGATCGTGGTTTTTAATAAAGTTGACCTTTATCCCGACACCGACAGAGATGAAATTCTCGATCAACTGCGGCAGCGAGTCAAAGGTTTTGTATCAGCAATGGATGTAGTAGCAATTAGCGCCAATCCGCAAAAAGTTGTCCTAGAAGACGGCACAATTTTTCAGCCAGACCCGGATATTATGCCATTAATTCGGCGCGTCGCTGCGATTTTGCGAGCCGAAGGCGAAGACTTAATTGCGGACAATATTTTGCTGCAATCTCAGCACTTGGGAGACCAAGCGCGCAAGTTAATTGATGCTCAAAGAAGGCGGCAAGCTGATAAGGCAGTAGAGCGATTTCAGTGGATCGGAGCCGGAGTAATTGCCGTAACGCCTTTGCCAGTTGTGGATTTGTTAGCGACAGCAGCAGTTAACGCTCAAATGGTAGTAGAAATTGCTAAGATTTACGGCTGCGAATTAAATATCGATCGCGCGAAAGAATTGGCATTGTCTCTAGCAAAAACCCTAGCAAGTTTGGGAATAGTTGAAGGGGTAATTCAAGTAGTGTCAAGGGCGCTGCAATTAAGCGTAGCGGGGTTTGTACTTGGCAAAGCAATTCAAGCAGTTAGTGCGGCTTATTTAACTAGAATTGCTGGTAAAAGTTTTATTGAATATTTCCGCCATGACCAAGATTGGGGCGATGGTGGCATCGCCGAAGTTGTACAAAGGCAGTTTCAGTTAAATAGGAAGGACGAGTTTGTCAAAGCATTTGTCAAAGATGCGATCGCCCGCGTTGTCGAACCTTTGAACATTTATCAGCAGGAATCGGAACCTGAATTAGAAATGTCAGCCGAATTGGAAGCAGAACCTTTGTATCAGCCACCACAACAAGACGATTGGGAAACTTACAGCAACAAACGAAACGATGACTGGTAATGGGCAAAACAGGGAATTGGGCAAACAGGGAATTGAGAATTGGGTAATTACGATCGTTCAATGAGATGTTCCCTGAGTATGCTTTGTTGAATTTTATTAAGAAATTTTACAATAATTTTACACAGAGGGGAGACTCCGGGGGGAGCAAGTCAAACCGAGCGATCGGATGGAACACAATTTTGATAAGATTGAAGATTGACAACAAAATTTGCTATTGTGCGTCCGGGTAAAAACAATGAGCGATCGACCAATTATTCTCGGTATTGTCGGAGACAGCGCAGCGGGCAAAACCACCCTGACGCGGGGAATTGCCCAAGTATTGGGACCAGAAAATGTCACTGTGATTTGCACTGACGACTATCATCGCTACGACAGAAAGCAGCGGACCGAAATCGGAATCACAGCATTGCATCCCGACTGCAATTATCTCGATATCATGCAGCAGCACCTTAGCCTGCTGCGTACCGGACAAGCAATTCTCAAACCCATCTACAACCACACGACAGGTACATTTGACCCGCCGGAATATATCAAGCCCAGCAAATTTGTCATAGTTGAAGGTTTGCTGGGTTACGCAACCCGAACAATCCGCGATTCTTACGACGTAAAAGTGTATCTTGCTCCTCCCGAAGAGTTGCGAACTCAGTGGAAAGTTAAGCGCGATGTCATGAAGCGCGGTTATACTGAAGAACAGGTGCTTGCAGAAATAAAAAAACGGGAACCAGACTCTGAAGACTTTATTCGTCCTCAGCGCAAATCGGCCGACGTTGTAGTTAGTTTTTACCCGCCCGAAGCGGAAAATGAATCAAATTTGAGCGTCCGTTTAGTGCTCAGACCGACAATTCCTCACCCTGATTTTACTGAAATTTTAGGTCGAGGCAGCGAGAGTTTTAAACCTGCAATTCGCTTGGGACTCGATCGGGATATGGGCAAACCTGTTGACGTTTTGGAAGTAGACTCCCACGCTACCAGCGAGCAAGTAAACGAACTGGAAATGATGTTGTGCGGCGAGTTGCCCCACCTGCGGGGATTTTGTTCCGCCCAAGGCAACCCGGAAATTGGCAAACTGATCGGCACAACTGGCGAAGTTTTGCAAAGTTACCCGCTAGCTTTGACGCAGTTGCTGGTTGCATATCACATGATGAAAGCAATTCATGTGTATTAGTTAGTTGGCAGTTAGCAGTTGTTGGTTGTTAGTTGTTATTGCAATGATTAATAACCAATAACTAATGTACTCGCAAAGTCTGGTTAACAGTGCCTAATTGCTGAAGTGGCATGGAGACTGGCAACTGACTTTGAGGTGCGGGCACCATTTCGCCTCGGAAGTCAAGGAGGGTAACAAGGAGCAGGTAGGCAACTGCTAAAACTATAGAAATCACTCCAGTGATAATAGCAACAAGTTTTGAACGTTCCATAATTGAGAAAATTTTAACTACAGCTAATATTAGTTTAACATTAAAAATAGCAATTATTACTTAACTTATGCAATAGAATATAATCAGGTGCTAGTTATTTCTCTGACAAAAATGGAACCTCTTATAGATGCGCCAAATCCCACCGAGATGCCCAGAGCTACCCCAGTGGTGGAAACATTTAATCTGGGGAAGTTCTACCGTACTGGCTTCTGGATGAATGAAAAAATTGAATCGCTCAAAAATTGCACTCTGACTATCTCTGAGGGGGAAACTTTTGGGTTGTTAGGGCAAAATGGAGCGGGGAAAACTACGCTGCTGAAAACTTTGCTGGGTATAGTGCGGCCCACTTCTGGCCGGGCGCTGCTGTTGGGGAGGCCTTTGGGCGATCGCACTGTGAAGCAGCGAGTCGGCTATTTGCCAGAAAATCCCTATTTTTACGATTATCTCACGGGTTGGGAATTCTTGCAATTTGCGGCGGGGTTATTTCAAATTCCCTCCTCGATTCAGCGACAGCGAATTCCCAATTTGCTAGACTTAGTTGGGCTATCTCAATCGGCGGCAATTAAAAAACAGTTGCGCCAGTATTCTAAGGGAATGCTGCAACGGATCGGCATGGCTCAAGCTTTGATTAACAATCCAGATGTGGTATTTTTAGATGAGCCGATGTCTGGTTTAGATCCGATGGGACGCTATCAGATGCGGGAGATAATTTTATCGCTGAAAAATCAAGGAAAAACAATTTTTTTTAATTCGCATATATTGTCGGATGTGGAGAAGATTTGCGATCGAGTGGCAATTTTGGCTAAGGGTGAATTAATCTGCATGGGTGCGATCGATGAACTTTTGGGTAATACTGAAACTTACCGGGTTGAAGGTAGGGGAGGCCACTTGAATATCCTGCAAAAATGGATACCGGATATGGAAGTTGATAATGATTTGTGGTACGGTCATTTGCAGGGCGATCCGAAGGAGTTTATTTCTAGTCTGAGCGGTACGGGAGGGCAGTTAATTGGGATGAATTTGGCTAAGCCTAGTTTGGAAGAGTTTTTTATGCAGCAACTGCAAGAAAGAGGGATTTATTCTAGTGGTTGAAGTATAGCCTTTTGAGTTCTCATAGGAGGTACTCATGGGCATAGGGCATACCTCACTTTTTTTGAGAAAGGCTATATCTTAAAAGACGTAGATTGGGATTGATGGTGGCGCGGGGGCGGGTTTACGAGATTGTGGGTTTTGGGCAATTACAGCATATTCCATGTATATGCGGTACACACAATCTTGTCGTAAGCATCGGTGCGTCGCCACCAGTCAATCTGCAAGTTTCATTAAACATGAGCAGATCCGCACCCTACATAACTACAAGATTTAATATCATACAAATCCGAATCAAAATGTACAGGTTATATTATGTCCGGTAGCATCTATGATGTCGCACCATTCCTGTGGAACCTGTAGGGGCCCGTGAGCCAATAGCTTGAAAAGTTGCAGACAGGTTAAATAAACCCACCCCAACCTACCCAAAAACCCTTTATTGACGGCCGGTGCAACATCTCAGATAGCCAGCGGGGACGGGTTTATGAGATTGTAGATTATGGGCAATTATTATTGGTGAACCCGCCCCTACAAGATTTAACATCATACAAATCGGAATCAAACGGAAATGATATTATTTGTGTGTTCGTCGCACCCGATCGCCCTAATGCAAATTTGTTAACTTGGCTAAAACTGATATCTTGCACCATTCTCAATTAGCCGTAGGGGCGGGTTCGCCAACAGCCTTAAAGCTTGCAAATAGGTTCTATAAACCCGCCCAACCCCACGAAAAATCCTCTTATTGATATTGTTGCAAGATGTCAGCTAAAACGGTGGCGAAGAGAGCGGGTTCGATCGGCTTTGTTAAGTGTTCGTTGTAACCAGCGGCGATCGCCCGATCGCGGTCTTGTTCGCTAGCATAAGCTGTCAGCGCCACGGCCGGCAAGCGCTTGATTTTGTCGGATGCGGACGATCGCACTGTGCGGATCGGCGAGTAGCCGTCCTCAACCAGCATAGCGATATCACGGACTAAAATATCCGGCGGCGACTCCTCTCAACTGCCCCTTCTTACTCCGAGGCTGTTTGAGTGGCAGTGTCACCGTAAATGTCGCACCCTTGTCTTTACCGGGACTTTCCGCAGTCACAGTGCCCCCGTGGAGTTGCACCAAGTGCTCGACGATCGCCAATCCCAGTCCCAAACCGCTGTCAGCCCTAGTTTTCGAGGCGTCTGCTTGTCGGAAGCGATCGAACACGTAGGGCAGAAACTCAGCAGGAATGCCCTTTCCGGTATCGCTGACAGTAATTTGCACGTAATTGGGTGATGAAGAATCGCTAACAGCCACCGCAGACAAGCGCACTTGCACATTTCCCCCCGAAGGCGTAAACTTGACGGCGTTAGTCAGCAAATTCCACACTACCTGCTGCAACCTCTGGGCGTCGCCCCACATCAAGCTGACTGCGGGGTCAAGTTCTAACGAAACGGTGACAGACTTGGCATCGGCTGCCAAACGAACTGAATTATTAGCCGCCTCGATCGTCCTTACCATGTAGAACCAGCCGGGTTTCAGAACCAGTTTGCCTTGAATAATCCGGGAAACATCGAGCAAATCTTCCACTAGCTGGATCTGCACCTTCGACTGACGCTCAATGGCTTCCAAACCCGAAGCTAATTTATCTTGGTTGTTGGGGTGGGCGCGCAGGATCTGTGCCCACCCCTGAATCACATTTAAAGGCGTTCGCAATTCGTGGGAAAGAGAGTCTAGAAACTCGTCTTTCCGGCGGCTGATAGCTTCTGCTTCCGCCCGCGCGGCTTGTTCGCGCTCGAGCAACTGAGCGCGCCCGGCCTCGACTTGCTTGCGATCGCTGATGTCGGCGACGATCGACATACAGTTGATATTGCCGTTGCTGTCGCGGACTGGAGTTGCCCACAAACTGATGTCGATCGAGCTGCCGTCTTTCCTTTGGCGGTAGGTTTCCATGCCCGCGATCGCCTTTCCAGCGCGAATTCTTTTCAAATTAGCCGTGAATTCCTCCCGCTTGTCTGCGGGAACGCAGGGCACAAATTGACCTACCGCTTCTGATTCATTCCAGCCAAAAATCCTCTCGGCGGCTGGGTTCCACATTTTCACAGTGCCGTCGTCGCAGTCCAAAACGGTAATTGCTAGGGGACAAGCCTGAATCAAGGCTTCTAAAGTTTGATGGATGTGCGATCGCGCTGCTTCTGCTTCTTTGCGATCGCTGATATCGACGTTCACCCCGATCATCCGCAAAGGCAAACCGCGATCGTCCTGAAACACCTTAGCCCTGCAAGCAATCCAGCCCACGCTTTTGTCCGGGCGGCAAATGCGGAACTCTATGTTTAATTCCTCCCCGGAAGCTGTCGCAGCTTGCACCTGCTGTTCGGTAACAGTGCGATCGTCTGGATGCACCATTTCCACCCAAGTTTGATAGCTGTCGATACCGCCTGCAGGCAGCCCGTACAAAGCCTCTAACTCCGGCGTACAGGCGACCTCGTTGGTTTGGATGTTCAATTCAAAACTTCCGATTTTGCCTGCTTGCTGAGCGATTTGCAGCCGTTGTTGATTGTGTTTGAGTTCTGCTTCCACCCGCGATATCTCGGTCAAGTCGATGTAGAATGCGACGATCGTCTCTGGTTCGCGGTTGTCCGCGCACAGAGTGGTTCCGCCTATCAGAATCGGCACGCGGCTGCCATCTTTGCGGATGTACTCTTTCTTGAAAGGAGTGGCGACTCCCTGAGCCCGCAGTTCTTGGGCCGCTAAGGCGTCGAGGTGCAGGTATTCGGGGGGGGTCATCTTGTCCCACCGTATTTGACCGGAGAGCAACTCTGAGCGGGTGTAGCCGACCATGTTGAGCAGGGATTGGTTGGCGTAGGCGATGCGGCCGCTAAAATCGCCGATCGCGACTCCAAAAATATTTGACTCGAACAGCCGCCGGAATATGGCTTCGCTTTGCTGCATTACCCGTTTTGCTTGTTTGCGATCGGTAATTTCGGCAATCACGGTGCTGACTCCCAGCAGTGTTCCTGATTCATCACTCACGGGGTAAAAGCTGATTTGCCAATCCCGCAAAACTCCCGGCTGTTGCTTGGTTGCGGCCTTAATTTCCAAGTCGAGCACGGGGGTTTGTGTCCCCAGCACTTGGCGGTAAATTCGCTCTACCATATCTGCCATTTCGGGAATTACTTCTCTAACGGTGCGCCCGATGTGCTCTGCGATCGATCGACCGTTGATCGCAGCGAGGCATTCGTTCAGGCGGATGTAGCGCAAATTTGTATCGACAAAGCACAGTCCGACTGGTGTGGTTTTGTAAACTAAGTCGAGTTCTGCTAGTTGGCGGCGAATGCGTATTTCGTTTTCTCGAAGTTGATTTTGGGCTTGTTTGCGATCGGTGATATCTAGTACGAAGAATGCTCCTTTGTCTGTGCATCCTTGGAAGTTTCCGCCGCCGACTAAAACTGGGAACCGCGTGCCGTCTTTGCGGATGTATTCTTTTTCAAAAGGCGCGCAACTTCCTGATGCTTCGACTTGCGCGAGGGCAATGCGATCGAGTTCTAGATATTCTGGCGCCGTTAGTTCTAACCAGCGGATCTGTCCCGAAACTAAGTCTTCCCTCGTATATCCGATCATTTCCAGCAAGGCGTCGTTAGCGTCAGTAACTTCCCCGTTGCCATCCCAGAAACCGATGCCTATCATGTTAGATTCTACCACACTGCGGAAGCGCATTTCGCTTTCCCGCAAAGCTAATTCTGTTTGTTTTGCTGCGGTAATATCTGTGATAATTAGGCCAACTCCGATTATTTCTCCCATTTCATTTTTCACTGGGTAGTAGTTGGCTACCCAGTAGCCGAAATATCCTGGTTTTCCATCAGGTTCGCCGCTAAATTCTATGTTTAAAACAGGCTGACCGGTGTCTAAAACTTGCTGAATAATCGGGGCAAATTTGGCGGCGGATTCTGGCAACAATTGCCGGAAATCTTGGCCGATATGCTGTTCGGCGGGCAAACCGTGGAGTTCTGCTAAGACTTTATTGATACGGATGAAGCGCATTTCGCGATCCAGAAAGCAAATGGCTAGGGGAGATGCTTCTAACAGCGCGTCAATTAAGGCAAAGGATTGCGATGTTTGAGATAGTGCTTGTTGCGCTTCTGCGTAAAGTCTGGCGTTGTCTAGGGCGATCGCCACGCGGTATGCTAAATCTTCTAGCATTGCCATGTCTTCTGCACTGTAGCGGCGGCCAAACTTTGAGGTAAAGCAAGTGATGGAACCCATTACCCGCCCGCGAGCTCTCAGCGGTACGCAAGCGTGAGATCCGATATTGAGCGATCGCAATATTTCCAATTCTGCTGCATTTTCGGCTCCTGCTGCTAAAATCTCCTCATCCACTTCGGCAATTAGTTCGGATTTGCCGCAGCGGATTACCAGCGGATAGCCGTTAACAGCATTTTCGGCGATCGAACTGCGGATGCTGAAGTTATTAATAGTCTCAACTGTGGAGGGTTCTGCGTGAGCCACAGCGACTAGACGCACTTTTGACCCCGTTTCGGTCAAATGAATGCAGCACCCATCCGCGATCGAATTTATTGCTAATTCGGCTACCTTTTGCAGCACCGTTTCCCCGTCAAACGCATCAGCCAGCATTTTGCTGACTTCTGCTAAAAATGCCGACCGCTGCTGTTCTATTTCCGCTTTTTCCCTTGCTGTTTGCTCAATTGTTAACTGCAATCTTTGAGTTTCCGCAAGTTTTATTTCTGTGATATCGCGGGCGACAATTAAGGCTGATTCTGGTACGCCATTTTTGTCAAATTCTGGAACTACGCGGGATTGATAACTTCGGATGCCGTTGATTGAGAAAGCCTGAAATTCTACAATTTCTTCTTGACCTGTTTCTAACACTTTGTGCAGGGTTTCATCCCACATCTGGCACACTTCCGGCGGCATTCCTATTTCTTGACTGGTTTTACCCAGGAAGAATGAAATTGGTTTTCCTTGGCTTCTTTCAACGGCTTGATTGACATAAATATAACGCAGCTCTTTGTCAGTGCGGATAATTATATCTGGCGTATTTTCTAGCAGTGTTCTCAGTTGCTGTTCGCTATTTGCCAAAGCTGCTTGCGCTTGTTGTCTTTCCGTGACATCTCTCACCGTGCCCACGTATCCGATGAGTTCGCCGGAGTCGCAGAACATCGGCGATGAACAAACGTTAATCCAGCGCACAATCCCCTCTGGTGTTTGCAGGCGATACTCGATCGCATATTCCCCACCTTGCCGAGTATAATCCAGCCATCGGCTCAATACGCGATCGCTGTCTTCCGGGTGAATGCACTTCTCCCAACCGTCTCCTAAAAGTTCTGTCAAACTCAAGCCGCAAATAGCCTGACAGCGTGGGTTTGCATAGGTGTAGCGCCCCTGGGAATCGGCCATAAAAATGCCGACAGGCGAACAGGAACTTAAACAGCGAAATCGTTCTTCTTGAGCTTGCAGCGCTTCTTTAGCTACTGTCAGTTCTGCTGTGCGTTCTTTGACGCGAGTTTCTAGGTTAGTGTAGGATAATGCTAGGGCTATTTCTGCTTCTTTGCGATCGGTAATATCAATACCAGTTCCTATCACATATTCTACCAAACCATCGCCATCTATGGTCACAGTATTCGACCAAGAAATTAAGCGCTTGTCCCCATTTTTAGTGCGCCAATAATTTTGATACTCGCTGTTAAAGTTTTCGACATTGAGCTTGGTAAAAACAGTTTTAACTGGCTCTACTTCTTCGGAGATTAAGAACACATCCCAAACACATTTATTGAGCACTTCTGCTGTCGAGTAGCCTGTAATTTTTTCGCAAGCTTGGTTAAAGCGCACAATCCGTCCTTGGTTGTCTAGGACTACAATTAAGCAAGCCGTCGTGTCAATTACTTTGGAAATAATATTACGTTCAATTTCTATTTCTGGTTCTGCGAACTTTAAGCCAGCATACCAAGCGATAACCGCAGCGGCAAAAAGTAAGATTGCAGGAACTTCCTCGAAGAAAAAAAGTAACAGAGTTGTCAGCAGTAAAGCCGTGCCGGCACTAAATGTAGCAATACTGTAAGATTTAATGGGTAAGGGCAAGACCTGAAACCGACTCATTTTGGTTGACCTGTAGCGATGGCGCGATCGGATCAAATCTAATCGCTTATTCAGTGGACAAAAGTGGATTATGCGGCATAACTGTATCCATCGACTCTATGAACCCCAAGGCAATATTTAGCCCTAACGGGGCTAACCTTGCCCACCTGTGTAACCATTTCAAACACCCCCGTTGCGCGAACACTTAAGCGCCCAACATGAGTTCCGGCAAATTTCCCAGTAGGCAAAATAGCATGAATTATATCGCCAGTTTGAAAGCCAAAAAAAGCTTTCTGTCTAGTACGATGTCTGATGGGAAACCCATATTTGTTAGTCGTGCACATTCGGCGAGTTCCCCATCCTTTTGCAGTTATCAGCAAGGGCTTGGTAATTTTTATCGACAACTTTTCCACCACGCCAACACAAGCAGCGTCTAAGTAGTGACGCTTTTGAACACCTAATTTGACGCGATTGAATTTGGTTCGGCCACCAGTCCCAAGATCGACTGGCAATCCAGTTTCTTTAAGCCTTTGGTACAATGCCCATCGGGTAGAGTTAACAGCAGCAGCATCTTTTAATGGTAATTTTGAAGCGGCTAAAATCCGCCTGAGAACATCAGGTTTCTTACTTAGGAATTTCTCAATTGGGTCATTTCCTTTTTTCTGGTTGCAATCATGGCAAGCCAAGGTAAGGTTGCTAACCCGATTTGTCCCCCCTTTGCTCGACGCCAAAATATGCTCAATTTCTAACCGAGTATTTTCTACTCCACAGTAAGCGCATTTCCTTCCCCATTTTGCCAACAAATATTCCTTGACTTCAAACCCTGCTAACTCGCCTCTTTGATACTCTGTACCACTGATTTCCGGGTTCATCAAAGCTTGCGTATCAAACCGTACTAACTCCTGAGAAATACCCGTAATAAGCGCCCACTTTATGAGCCTATTCACCCAAGTTAGAGTAGTTTTCACTCGATGATCTAGCGTCGGAGCTAACCAGCCTTTTTTACGGGTTCTATTGAGCAATCGTGGTTGACGATAACGAGTTTTACGATGCCGCCGATTACGACGAATGGCTCTGCGGGATTCCAATGAATCTTTGATCGCTTGCCCACGATGGGTTAATTCAGCACCCCAGATAACCGCATCATTCGAGAGTAATGCTAGGCCAGTAGTTTTAGATCCCGGGTCTATTTTTAACTGGATAGGCTGAGTTATTTCTGCTGATACAGTTTTTAAGATGATCGTAAAAGGAAAGTGACGAAAAACGGCAGCTTTTCTTTGGGTAAGAAGTAAACGAGCTAACCCTGGATGAACAGGATTAAGGGGGCGTTTGTTGGTGTCAATAACAAAGACAAAGTTGGACATCTTATTTAAAACTCTGATTGCTCAGGTAATTTTTTCCTCGTCAAAGTTACTCCGGCTTGTTTGGCTCAACTCACTTCCTTAGCTAAATACAGATGTTTAAAGTTGAACGACAGAGCAAAAAGCTGGAAAGCACTTTTTGGTGTCTTGACCGGAGTAACGTAGCTATTTGCTGAGACTGGCTATCTCTCACCAAATGCACGGGTTGTCCAGTGTTGTTTAGTGTTTAGCCGATAGCACTATTGCTTATGTCGATGAAACAACCTTGTTAAAACTTAGTTAAAACTAAGTATTTATTTTTTATATACAAAACCACATTTGTCGGCTCTTTGCCATCTTCCCAGAGATAGATTGGCTGCGGGATTGCTGCTGAAGCAACTGCTATCATAGATCGAGGGACAAATGAGATTATCTAATTTCTGGGAGAAATAAGCGAGTGAATCACAAGCTGGCCAAAATTATCGGATTATTTTTCGCAGCCGCCACCCTCTTTGGATTCGTCGGTTATGCGCTTCAAAATCCCAACTTCGCCAGCAGCTCAGCGATGTCGATCGGCTTCCCCAATCTTACCATCGCGGCCGCCGGGGCGATCGACAACAAACGATCCCAAATCTATCTCAACGGAAATTGGCAATTTGTCCCCGCAGTTGGCAACCCCCAAAACCCCCCCGTCTCGCCAAATTGGGGATCCATCCAAGTACCCGGAGACTGGCAAAAAGAAAACAACCAATCCGTACCTGGAATCATCACTCGCGGCAGCGGCAAAGATTGGGAAAACTTCAACAGTAAACAACTATCAAAAGCTTGGTATCAGAGAAAAATAGACATTCCCGGCGACTGGACAAACCGCCGAATTTTTCTCGACTTAGCCAGAGTCAGCACCGATGCAGTCATCTTTGCCAACGGCATTAACTGCGGTCAAATCCCCTGGCCCTACGGCACTATTGAAATTACCAAAGCAGCAAAACCAGGTCAAAACACCCTATCTATTTTAGTCGTGGCAGTATCCGATGAAAAGGAAAAAGCCGTCATCATGGGCCCCACAGAAATCTACACAGAAAAATCCAAATTGGAATCGCGGGGAATCATCGGCGAGGTAAGGCTTCTGAGCCTTCCCCCAGGCCCGTTAATTAGGGACGTATTCGTCCAAACTTCCACCCGAAAAAAGCAAGTTAAATTAGATATTGAACTCAAAGACGTTGCCCAAAGCGGTCAAGTAGAAATAATAGCGCAAATGCTGGACGAAAAAGGCAAAATAGAACAAAAATTTACTGGCACGGCCAAGGTTCAAGCTAAACCTATTCAAACCGTCCAAGTTCAGTGGAATTGGCCAAATCCCCGTCTTTGGGATGTCGGGCAACCAAACCTTTACACCCTACAATTAGAAGTAAAAGGCAGCGGCATTGACACGCAATACGACCAACCTTTTGGCTTCCGCGAATTTTGGATAGAAGGGCGCAAATTTTTCTTAAACGGAACTGAATTTCGGCTGCGACCAAACTTGCACTCCGATACTTGGCAAGGCGGCACAGTAGAAGTTGCTGATAGCCTAATTGATGGCTACGTAAAAGCAGGTTTTAACATAACAGAAATGTGGCCTTGGAATCACGACGAACGGGGTAGATGGCACTTCCGAGAGTTATTTTCCGAAAGAGCAGACCTCAAAGGTTTTCCCATTATGGCTCCCGCTTTAGACATTAGTCCTATCGCTTGGAACGGCAAGTGGAAGAACCCCCTGTGGAAAAACCGCTGGAAAGACCGAATGGTGATTGAAATGCGCCGCTACCGCAATCATCCATCAGTATTAATGTGGGCGACAAGTCCTAATTTTTTCGGCAACGCTGACGATTTAAATCCCCGTCGCATCGGCAAAAGCAAAGTAGAAGGAACTCTCAGTCCCTCGGAAAACCAGCGTTTGCGGGTCAACACTCCCCTAGGAAATGACGCTTTAGCGACGATTAAATCTGCCGACCGAACCAGACCTGTGATGGTACACCAAGGCGCACACTTCGGCGATGTTTATGCGCTGAATTCTTATTTAAATCTGATTCCCTTGCAAGAACGAGAAGAGTGGATTTCTGAGTGGAGCAAAACCGGGGAAAGGCCCTACATGGCAGTCGAGTTGGGGACTCCTCTGCACGCAACGATGATGCGGGCCCGCAAAGGTTTTGGTCAGGCAATTATCAGCGAACCTTGGATGACTGAGTTTGCGGCAATTTATTTTGGCAAGCAGGCTTACGATTTGGAAACTGCCGCTTATAAAGCTAAAATTCGCGAGCAATTTGTCAAGGGTCAGGAGTATCAAAGCTGGCATGGTAAAAAAGAGTTGGATTTTGCCCCAGCTTTTCAAAAGTTGCAGCATTTATTCAGTACAAATACTTGGCGGAGTTGGCGGACTTGGGGAATTTCTGGGGGGATGATTCCTTGGAATGACGGACATGGTTGGGAAGTTTCCGATGCGGGCAGAAAAAAGGTGGATATTGGGGCATTTCAACCGGGTAGCCGGGGAGTTTATTTGAAGCAAGTCTCGAATAATCTTTTGAATTATTTGCAGCCAGAAGCTTACACTGTTCATCCTGGGGGCGAGGCAATTATGAAGAATAATAGCTCGACTTTGGCTTGGATTGCTGGTGCTAGCCCGGTTTTTACTGCGAAAGATCACAATTTGTTTGTGGGCGGAAAACTGGCAAAGCAAGTAGTGTTAATTAACGATACGCGGACGCCGCAAGAATTTGCGTTTAATTGGCGAGTTTTGGTGGGGGGGGAAGAAGTTAAAAAAGGCGAGCAAAAAGGGACGATTGAGCAGGCAGGAACGCTGTTTTTCCCAATTGACGTAAAATTGCCAAATACCATTTCTAGCAAGGCTGACGGCGAAATTCGCTTGACTGCGCGAGTGGGCGATCGATCGCATTCTGATACATTTGCTTTCCGCGTTTTTCCCAAACAATCCAACATCAAAGATGCGGTGACAATTTTCGACCCAGCGGGCAAAACATCGGCCATGTTAAAACAATTAGGTTATCAGCTTGTACCGTGGAATGGTTCGCAAGTTTCATCGCTATTAATTATCGGTAGGGAAGCATTTTCTAGCGGGGAAAATTGGCCGGGAAGTTTAGAAAGTTTTGTGCGAAACGGCGGCAAAGCAATTGTGTTTCCTCAACGCAGGGAATGGCTGGAAAATACAGGTTTCCGAGTTGCTGCCCACGTCAGCCGCCGCGCTTATCCAGTTGACAGCAACCATCCCGCAATTAGCGGTTTAGACAGTGAAGATTTGCGGGATTGGGTGGGGGAAAGCACGTTGCTTGAAGCTTATCCAGATACGATCCAAACTGGCCCTAATTTGAGTCCGGCAAATAAACCTTGGTACGGCTGGCGTTGGGGAAATCGTGGCGGTGTCAGCAGCGCTTCAATTGAGAAACCGCACCGCAGCGGTTGGCGCCCAATTTTGGAATCTGAGTTTGATTTAGCTTATTCGCCGCTGATGGAATTGGATTACGGAAAAGGGCGGCTGATTTTAAACGAGTTGGATTTGGAAGACCATTATTCTGTAGATGCTGGGGCGGCGCAGCTAGTGCAACAAATTGTGAGTTACGGGATGAATTCTCCGGTGGTTGGAAAGCCGGATCAAGTGGTTTTAATTGGGGGAGATGAAGATGCCCAAAAGTTGGACAGTTTGGGGGTAATTTATCAGCGCGCTAGTTCGCTTTCTAATGATGTTGGTTTGGTGATTGTGGGGAGAGAAGTGAATCTGAAAGATGCAGATTTACGCGCTTATTTGAATGCTGGTGGGAAGGCGTTTTTCTTGCCGCGTCAAGTGCCTGCTGCGGGTTTGGGCGTGGGTTTGCAGCAAGCGCAGGATTTTGGGGGTTCGCTGGCGGTTCCGAGTTGGGATGAGGTGAAGGGGGTTAGTGCTTCAGATTTGCGATCGCGCTCTTTTTATGATACTTGGTTGATTAAGTCTGGGGGAGAAGTCGGTGCTGACGGTTTGTTAAGTCGGGTAAAAGTTGGCAAGGGTGTGGCGATTTTTTCTCAGATTGAACCCGACAGTTTGAATGCTGATACTAAGACTTATTTGCGTTTTACTCGCTGGCGGCAAACGAGGGCAAATGCTCAGATTTTGGCTAATTTAGGGGCTAGTTTTAAGGCGGATGAATCTGTGTTTAACGGTTCGAGTCTGGAGTTTTATCACTGGGATTACAGAACGGATTTTGAGAAGGGGGATGATCCTTATCGGTATTATCGATGGTAGGATTTTTTAACCGCAGAGGGCACAGAGGACGCAGAGGAAGAGAAGAGAGAGATGAATAATTTAGTCCGGGACGCATTTCGATCGAAGAAACCGGGTTTTTTACTAAATCTGTGGTTTGCAACGAAGTATTTTCGTAAAAAAACCCGGTTTCTGGAGTCCGGTTCATAAGTCCTAATACTGTTAAATATCAAAGGTCAAAGTGACGGCGGAAGCGGGGGTCTAGTTTGTCTGTTTTCTTTTGGTTGCAGGTGCCGCAGAGGGTTTGCAAGTTGCTGATGTCGTTGCTGCCGCCGCGCGCTAGGGGGATGATATGATCGATCGTCAGTTGGGTTTCTAGCTTGGTTTGGCCGCAGCTTTGGCACTGGTATTTATTGCGAGTAAATACATATTTTCTGACTTCTGGGGGAATGGGGATTCTAGGGGTTTTAGACATAATGATTTTTAACCGCAGATGAACGCGAATGAACGCGGATGTTTGATGGATTAGCTGGGTGAGTTTTCTTGATTGAGAAGTTGGCGGCGCAAATCATCGAGGGGGGATTCTGGTTGGCTAGCTTCTGACTCGTTGTTTTCTGGTGTTTCTTCAACTTCTGGTTCATCTGGGCAAAATTCTATAGTGACATTGAGTTTGA
This sequence comes from Microcoleus sp. D3_18_C2, assembly GCF_036702395.1. Classification (NCBI taxonomy): domain Bacteria; kingdom Bacillati; phylum Cyanobacteriota; class Cyanophyceae; order Oscillatoriales; family Microcoleaceae; genus Microcoleus; species Microcoleus sp. D3_18_C2. The sequence goes on from NZ_JAUBTG010000028.1 coordinate 28,816, forward strand.
GCTTCATCTTTCCTTTCTTCCAGCCCTGAGCACCCACTCTGAGAATTTCACAATCTATACCTTCACCAAACCATTTCTCATAAGCAGTACGTAGTTGGTTAGTAGTTAAACCTATATCAATATTTAGATTCTGTTGCCTTAACGTCTCACTAAGTCTCTCTCCTAACACATATTCAGGCAAAGCTCGATTTACTGTTTCCTTGAGTTGTTCTACTTTAAGCATTGCCTTACCGAAAGATAAAGCATCCTCATTACCGCAGTTGTGAAAATCAAATTTATCTTCCATATTGATATCTAACCTAATAGGTTTTTTAGCCATGAATTTTAACCGCAGATGAACGCGAATGAACGCGGATGTTTGATGGCTCAGTCTGCAAATATTTCGTCATAAATGTCATTTTCCGCACTCAGCCAATCCTGATAAGCTTGGGATGCAAGCAGCGGTGGAACAGATTCTTTCCCTTTTGTCAAGAACACGGCTAGGTTGAGAAGTGTTGCTAACTTATCCTCGGAAAGTTGCTCGATTATTGTTAGAAGTTTTTGGCGAATGTTCATAGAATTAAACTCGCTCTTTGTTGGCTATTATATCACAATAAACACAGTAAAGAAACCAGGTGAATATAATTCACCCGGATTTCAATTATTCACCCTCCACCGAAACACTATCATTTTGTCCAATTACAGGCAACAAATGCTCGTGCAACTTCATCGCCTGCAAACAACTATTAATCCCAGAAACCGCCCGATCGTACTCTTTGATCTTTTCTTCATTCTCAGCTTGCCGCCGCAGATTCCCAGCAATCTTTTCCTCCGCCTCCTGTGCCAAAGTTTGCTCCAAATAATCGCGAGCTTGACTGTATTTCTGCAAAATATCATCAGCTTGCTTTTGGGCCAGCGGCAACAAATGCTCTTTCAGGGTTTGGTTGACAGTTTGGCGGAAAGTTTGCCGAATAGTTCTAGAGACTTTTGGCTCGAAATCTAGCCGCAATAATTGCCGAATTGCAGGTTGGGCGTCCACCATGTTTTCGCAGTCGAAACCTTGAGAAGTTTGCTGCAATGTTTCCCGGAATTGATAAATTGAAAATGTGCCTTCGTCGTAAAAACGGGGACTTTCTCGCACGTAGCGATCGCACTCAACGCCCGCCGCATTTACCAAAGCATCAGAAACCCGCTTTGATAACTCCTCTAACTGCTGTTCAATTCCCCCATCATTCCCCAACAACCGATAAAGTAATCGATAGTATTCTGACTTGCGAACGCTATCTTTCAAATACTGGAAATAATTATCAACCAGTGATTTAGTAGCCTCTACTAAAATATCTTCCAACTGATTCGCTAAATAATAAAGTGCTTCAACTAAAACAGCAATTAAAGGTGCTGTAGCATTGCGGGGATGATTCCGTAAAGTACGTCCGTAAGCCGCCTCAACAGAAAATCCGTCTAACAATTCATCCAAGCGCCGGATCATCCGAGATTGCAGTTGCCGAAAGTCTATATCGAAAATATCGCATCTGTTCATAATCATTTCATTGACTTCTTCGGCGATATGTTCCCGAAAATCCTGTCCGACTTGCTGCAACTCTTGATTTAGTCGCAAAAGTTCCTGTGCTTTCATTGCTTCAATTTCACGGGGCTGGCTGTCCAAATTCCGCTGAATTGTTTGGTAATGTTTCCGCAGTTGAATGCACAAATCTTCTAAGTCGTCAGCGAGATTTTTGAACAGTTGCGGGCGTTTTTCTTCTGTGAGGTAACGGGTGATGGCTGTGCGAAAATCTTCGATGCCGCTATCTTGAATTAATTGAGTAATTAATGGTTGTCCTTGCTCTGCAAGAATCCGCACGTAGTTTTCATTTGGTGTTTCGTAGCTGTTAACTGAAATCCGAAATTTGCTCGGAGATAGCTTGCCGGAATTCGCACAGTAGCGATTAAATTCACTAACAAATTGCGGAGTCTCTTCACTATTACTAAAAAAATCTGAATCTAATTTATCATCTCCAAAAACTCGCCCTTTACTGGTGGCAAAGATTGTATTTAAACCAAAGCGATCGCGCCCTGTTGTCCCTCGAATCAAACTCCCGTAAAACCCCAACAATCCGCTAGTTTTATAAACTCTCGCAGTATCGCGAAAGTCGGAATTAATCAGATTTTCTAAGCGCTGCCGCAGTTGCGTGTTGTACCAAGTTTCGTCAATGCGGTTGAAAATGTAAAACAGTCGATCGCGAATTCCCGGATTTCCCCGTGTTTTTTCCATCAACTCGGTTTCTTCCGTCGTCATTTCCCCAGACGAAGCTGCTTTCAAAACGCAGACAACCGCCGAAGTATCGGGGCTTTCAATCTTATCATAAGTCAATTCTGCATCCCGTTGCACGGGTGCATCAATTCCCGGCGTATCGATAATAATATTGCCATCTTGCAGCAGCGGATGATAACAGTAATATTCAACTCGCTTGAGTACAGCACTGTTACTACCGCGACGGGCATAACTAGCAGCTTCCTTGAGATTGGAAAAGTTAAACTGTTCCATCGAGTAGGTAGCGTTTTCGAGAGTTTGGATGCGATCGCGATTTGCCTCAAAACCTTCTAACAGCAGCATCAAAGCCTTAGCTTTTTTGGCTAACTCGGATTTATTTTCGCCGCCTTCCGTTTCAATAATTATGTTACATCCCTGAGACAACAGCGACACTACATCTGTTTGATTAATATTAAGTTCAGTAGCTAAACCTAACTGATGGCACAGCACAGAAGCTTGCTGGCTAATCTCAAACTCGCTCAAAAAAGTGAGAACAACGCGCTCTTTTTCCGGCTCAGCAAAGGCGATATAACATTCCGTACCTGTCGCGTGTCCTTCTGCACTGTAGAGCAATTCTCGCTCCAGCAAAGCATTAATTAGCATGGATTTTCCCGCACTGAAAGCGCCAGCAAACACAATTTCAAACTCAGGAGAAATTGCCTTTTTCAGAGAAGCTTGTACCGCCGTGATATCTTGTTGTCGCAAAGAAGATTCCTGACGCAGCAGTTGCAGTAAGGAGTCAACTTGCTCTTGCAGATTGTTGCATTGAGGGGGCATTTGAGTCATGGCGGCAGACTGCTCCTGATTTTGGGAAAATTACCTTATTGTTAATTCTCTGCTAGTTCAGGAATAATCACAACAGTAATTTTACTTATGCGATCCAGGATGGCTGAAAGTGCGATCCTCTTCGAGGGCTGCGCTAACGGCTATTCTGGCGACAAATCCTATCGTTTACGGTTGTTTCGGAATTATTAAACCGCAGAGGCCGCAGAGGGCGCAGAGGAAGAGAAGAGAGAGATGAATAATTGCTATACCCACGCATTTGATATCGTCTATTTACAGCCAAGTGGCTAAATCTGATATGTCCGTAAAATTTAGCCAAGCATCTCCTAATTTTTCGTACACGATTAGTAGTAAGGCGCGCATTATTGCGCCCCTACAAAATTAAACTGGCGCATTGCGTACTCTATATTAAACCGATAAATCCTGACGCGGTTTAAAAGACTCAACCTGTCGCAACTTCTCGTACAATTCTCGTTCCTCTTCACTAATTTCTTTGGGAATTAACACCTGAATTTCTACCAACTGATCGCCCCGATCGCCATTTCCTGTTGGATAGCCTTTGTTAGCCAGCCGCAACCGCTTTCCAGAGGTTACTCCCGGTGGCAATTTCATCTTTACCAAGCCGTCCAGCGTCGGTACTTCAATATCTCCTCCCAACACCGCTTCGCTGGGAGTCAGTGGCAATTCGCAGCAAATATCCGACATTTCCAAGCGAAAAAATGGATGGGGAGAAACCGTGATTTTCAAATATAAATCTCCGCCGCCCATACCTTGATTTCGCAAGCGAATCCGCTGGCCTGATACCATAGCAGGAGGCAGAGTCACCTCGATCGCTCGCCCATCTTCCAGACGAATTCGCTCGGTACCGCCCGAATAAGCCCTTTCCAAAGGCAGAGTTAGCCTGGCCTCAATGTCCCTTCTCGTTTCGCGATCGACTGTTTCTCGTCGCATTTCGCGATCGTCCACATCCCTTCTGGTTTCGCGATCGACTGTTTCTCGTCGCATTTCGCGATCGACTGTTTCTCGTCGCATTTCGCGATCGACTGTTTCCCGTCGCATTTCGCGATCGTCAAAATCCCTTCTAGGTGGGCGAGAATTAGCCACATAACTCGTTTTCTTAGAAGCCGTATTCCACGGTTCAGAGGAGGCTACTCCCTGTGTATCATTCGCTGTCGCCATCCTCACTTCCCGGCGTCTTCCGAGCACTTGATCGAGAAATTTATTAAAATCCGAGTAATCACTAAAATCGACATCTTCGGTCGGTTTTTTCCGGGTAGTTTTAGTGTTTCCCCAAGTTTTGAAATTGGGAAGTCGCACCCCTTGCTTGCCTTGAAATCCCTTTTGTTTCCAGAATTTACTAAACTGATCGTATTGAGTTCGCTTCTCAATATCGGAAAGAATATCGTAAGCTTCATTAATATCCTTAAACCTATCTTCAGCAGATTTATCCCCTGGATTTACGTCAGGGTGCAACTGTCTGGCTAGCCGTCGATAGGCTTTTTTTATCTCATCAGCCGTGGCATCTTTGGGTACTCCCAAAATTAGATAGTAATTGCGAAAATTCTGCATAGTTAGTCATTAGTCATTAGTTATTAGTCATGAGTTATTAATTATTAGTCATTAGTCATTAGTCATGCTGCTTCCCTGCTTCAAACTAGGGACTAATGACTAGGGACTAATGACTAACCACTAATTAGAGCCAATCGTCGTCATCATCCCAATCGTCGCTTTGATTTTGATAAGGGCGAGTGGGGCGATTAGCACTGCTTCTACGATCGCCCATACGATCGCCCATTCGATCGCCCATACGATCGCCCATACGATCGCCCATACGATCGTAGGGGCGATCGGGAATTGGATCGACAGTCGATCGCCTGTACGGTTTAGCATTGGTATAATAGCTGCTATCATCGCTGCGCCGCTTCGTACCGTCGCCCGTAAAAGTCCGCTTCACAGACTCAAAGAAATCATCATCATCGTCATCCATCGCAAACGCCGAAACTTCCCGGCTCAAATCGTAAAGAGCATCCTGCAAATCCGAACCAACTTGGTCAACTCCCCGCTCATCATTGCGTTCCAAACTGTCTCGCAATTCCCGAATTAAAGTTTCAATTCGCTGGCGGCTTCTTTGAGCAAACTGCATTCCGCGATCGAGCGCAACTTCCCGCAACTGCCGCTCGGCTTGATAAGCTAAAGCTTCAGCGCGATTGCGTTTTTCTACCCTTTCCCGCTGCAACTTATCAGCTTGAGCAAACTGTTCCGCATCGCGAATCATTTGATTCACTTCCTGCTGACTCAGCGTCGAAGCACCTTGCACAGTAATGCTTTGTTCCCTGCCGGTAGTTTTGTCCAAAGCAGTCACCAACAGCATCCCGTTAGCATCAATATCAAAAGCTACTTGCACCTGCGGAATCCCTCGCGGTGCCGGCGGAATTCCAGTTAGTTTAAACCGTCCCAAAGACTTATTATCTCTGCCTAATTCCCGTTCCCCTTGGATGACGTGAATTTCTACCACAGTTTGGTTGTTTTCAGCAGTCGAAAAAATGTCCGATCGCCTGACGGGAATAGTAGTATTCCTCGGAATCAGTTTTTTCATCACCCCGCCGATCGTTTCCAAACCCAGCGACAGCGGCGTCACATCCAACAGCAGCACATCGCGGACATCGCCACCCAAAATACCCGCCTGAATTGCCGCACCCACCGCCACAACTTCATCGGGATTGACATTTTGATTCGGCTCTTTATCAATCAAGTTGCGAACAACTTCCTGCACCAAAGGAATGCGAGTCGAACCGCCGACTAGCACAACTTCATCAATGCGAGAAGGACTCAAACTTGCATCAGCCAAAGCTTGTTTGACTGGACGCCGTAGCCGCTGCACCAAATCTGTGCACAGCCCCTCAAATTGACCACGAGTTAGTCGCGTTTCCAGATGCAAAGGCCCGTCTTCGTTCGCATCGATAAACGGCAAATTAATCTCGGTGACACCGACTCCCGACAGCTCAATCTTGGCTTTTTCTGCCGCTTCGATCAAGCGCTGCAAAGCTTGGCGATTTTTCCGCAGATCGATGCCTTCTTTTTCTAAGAATTGTTCTGCCAACCAATCAACAATTTTGGAGTCAAAATCATTGCCACCTAATTGAGTATCGCCGCTAGTTGCTTTAACTTCAAATACTCCGTCTCCCACGTCTAAGATAGAGACATCAAAAGTACCGCCGCCCAAATCAAACACTAAAATAGTTTGACTTTCTCGCCTCTCCAAACCGTAAGCTAAAGAAGCCGCTGTCGGCTCATTTAAAATCCGTTTGACTTCAAGTCCGGCAATTCGTCCAGCATCCCGCGTCGCCTGTCGCTGCGAGTCGTTGAAATAAGCGGGAACAGTAATTACAGCCCCCGTCACCTCTTGTCCCAGATAGCGGCTGGCTTCATCGGCCAGTTTCCGCAAAACCATCGCCGAAATTTCCTCTGGGGCAAAATCTTTTTTCAGGCGGGGACACTTGATTTTGATGTTCCCGTTTTCGTCGCGGCGAGTTGTGTAAGGGACGCGCTTTGATTCTGGAGTCAGTTCGGTATATTTGCGTCCGATGTACCGCTTGACGGCGTAAAAGGTGTTTTGCGGATTGAGAACAGTCTGGCGTCTGGCCATCTGTCCCACCAGGCGTTCTCCTTCCTTTGTGAAAGCGACTACCGAGGGAGTTGTCCGCATCCCTTCTGCATTGGCAATCACAACCGGTTTGCCGCCTTCCATGACGGCTACTACTGAGTTTGTTGTTCCGAGGTCAATGCCAACTACTTTACCCATGCGTCAGTTGTCTCCTGTGGCGTTGTGTGTAACTTTTTCAATATAAGCGTTAAGTATGATTGCATTTATTGTACCGCGTCGAGAAGCGGGGGCTGCGGGGGGATTGCCTCACCTGCGGTTCAGGTTGCTGGGGTTGGCTGGGTGCGATCGACCTTTTTTCCATACGGTTTGGCGCAGCAACCGAGGAGCAAATTGATTAGAACTCATATCTTGCACCATTCTCAAGAACAGGCTTTCCGGCCTGTTCCACAAAAATTCAATGTTCTTGTGGAACAGGCCGGAAAGCCTGTTCATAAATAGCTAATTGAGAATGGTGCAAGATATCAGTTAGAATGGAGAGCAAAAGTTATAGCTATCATTAACATAGAGGTAGCCTGAATGACCGGATTAGAAGTATTGCAGTCAGTTGAGTTTCTCAAGATAAAAGGCAAAGAAGTTAAAGATAAGTGGGATGAAGATTGAGGTTATTACAAGTAGGAATTACGCACGGGTGGTCAGAAACCGGGTTTTTTTACGAAAATCTTTCGCACTCACCCACAGATTCGGTAAAAAACCCGGTTTCTTGGGCATAGATGAGTAATTCCTGACAAGATTGAATTTCACTACAAACTTAAGGAGGCAAGAGTTATGCAAAGTATTAAAGTACGATCGCGCGTCGGATCAGACGGGATGTTGCATTTGCAAGTCCCGGTTGGGATAAAAGATACAGATTTAGAAGTTATTGTAGTTTTCCAGCGCATAACACCGGCAACTGAAGCTAAAACACCGGAAGATTTAGGCTGGTCGCCCGGTTTTTTTGAAACGGTAATAGGAAGTTGGGAGGGAGAACCGCTTGTTCGTCCCGATCAGTTGGAATATGAAATCCGGGAAGAATTGCTGTGATTTATCTTTTAGACACCAATACTTGCATCCGTTTGTTAAATCCAGACCGCAACTCATCGGTATCTCGCCGACTAGCAATGATTCGGTCAGGTGATGTAGCAATATGCTCTGTAGTTAAAGCAGAACTTTACTGGGGTGCTTTTAAAAGTTCTCGTCAAGATAGCAATCTAGCTAGACTAGAACGTTTTTTCAATGAGTTTGTAAGTTTGCCTTTTGATGACCAGTCTGCCCTAATTTACGGTCAAATTCGCACTCAATTAGCTGCATCTGGGACACCTATCGGCCCTAATGACCTTTTGATTGCCTCTATTGCTCTCGCCAACAACCTAATTCTTGTAACTCACAATACCCGCGAGTTCAGCCGTGTTGAGGGTTTGCGTCTGGAAGATTGGGAGATAGAGGTCTGAGTTATACCAATTTCATAAAGTTATGCTACATAGAAAGTTTTACTCCCCCCCTTAATAAGGGGGGGGTTGGGGGGGGTAGATATGTAGCGCTATTTTATGAATTTGGTATTAGATGTATCGAGTTCGCCTACAATCACAATCTCGCTCCAACAATGCCTGCAATCGCAATAAAACTATGAAATTCACCTTAGATGTAGAAAACAATCCCACAGGCTGGCCGGATCATACTCAACTACCAGAATCCGACGGCACTTTTGTGAAAAACTTTCAAGAACATCCCCAAAGCATTCTGTTAACAGATTCAATTACTCCCGTTTTGCAGAGAATCCACGCTGACGGTAACTATTGTATCGGTCAAGATAGCGGCATTTACTGGCGATTAACTGACCCGTTAGAAAAGGGTGCAGAAGCGCCAGACTGGTTTTATGTGCCTAATGTCCCGCCAACTATTGACGGTCAATTGCGCCGTTCTTATGTGATGTGGCAAGAATTTGTAGCACCGTTAATTGTGTTAGAGTTTGTATCGGGGAATGGTGCGGAAGAACGGGACAGAACGCCTTTATTGCGATCGGGTCAACAGGAAACTAAGCCGGGTAAATTCTGGATTTATGAAAATGTCATCCATCCGGCATTTTACGGAATTTATGAAGTAACTAAGGCTAGCGTTGAAGTCTATCACCTGATCGAAGATAGGTATCAATTAGTTGCTGCAAACGATCGCGGTCATTATCCGATCGCACCGTTAGGAGTGGAATTGGGAATTTGGCAAGGAAGGTATCAAAATGTTGAGTTACCTTGGCTGCGCTGGTGGGATAGTCAAGGGAATCTGTTGTTAACCGGGGCTGAAAGAGCCGATCGCGCCGAAGACCAATTAGAGCAATTGCGCGCTCAATTGCGATCGGCTGGAATTGAACCGGAATTGTGAATTGGAGTGCATCTCAATTTGGGAAGGGCGCGGGGGCAAAAAACCCGGTTTCTGCGTGAATATTTGTAGAAATAATCGACAATTTTTGGAAGAAACCGGGTTTTTTTCGTAAGTCCTAAAGAAGTCGGGGATCTAATAATCATCACAGAGGAAACCAAGTGCCACGCATTTTTGACAACATTGAACTGCGGCTGCTACCAGCATTGCGAGACACCATTAAACTCTCCTATCGGGCAGATTTTTGTGTGGGCTATTTCAATCTTCGGGGATGGCGGAGAATTGGCGATTTAATCGAAGCTTATGTGGGAAACCAAGGAGCCTGCTGTCGCCTTTTGGTGGGAATGCAAAGTTTGCCGGCCGATGAATTGAATGCTAGTTTTAGCCTGATTTCCCATCACGGGGGGATTGACAATAATGCCATTATTCGTCTCAAAAAACGGATGGCTGAGGAATTCCGCCACCAGTTGACGATAGGGGCTCCCAGTGATATTGATGAGCAGGGATTACGCAGGTTAAGCTATCAGATTAAAACTGGAAAAGTTGTTGTTAAATTATTCTTAGCTTATCACCTACACGCTAAGCTTTATCTCGTTCACCGTCACGATCCCAACACTCCGATCGTCGGTTTTTTGGGCAGCAGCAATCTGACTTTATCGGGATTGTCAAAACAAGGGGAATTGAATATTGATATTTTAGATTCAGATGCTTGTAATAAGTTGCAAAAATGGTTTGACGATCGCTGGGAAGAATACGGCTGTGTTGATATTTCTAAAGAACTTGCAGAAATTATCGATCGCAGTTGGGCGAGATCCGAACTAATTCCACCTTATCACATCTATCTCAACATAGTCTATCATTTGTCCCGCGAGGCGATCGCAGGTATTGCTGAGTTTCAGATTCCCCGCGATTTTAAGGGTTTATTTAAATTTCAAGAAGAAGCCGTTAAGTTAGCCGCCCGTCACATTACCAGACGGGGAGGCGTGATTATTGGCGACGTTGTAGGGTTGGGTAAAACTTTAGTCGGAACTGCGATCGCCAAAATTTTACAAGAAGACTGTTTCTTTGACACCCTGATTATTTGTCCCAAAAACTTGGTAAAAATGTGGCAAGAGTATGCAGACAAATATCGCCTGCTGGCAAAAGTCTTATCCATCAGTCTGGTACAGCAAGAATTGCCAGAATTGCGCCGCTATCGAGTTGTGTTAATTGATGAAAGTCACAACCTCAGAAACCGCGAAGGCAAGCGATATCGAGCGATTCAAGAATATATTGCAATCAACGAAAGTAAATGTATTTTGCTTTCAGCAACTCCCTACAACAAAACCTATTTAGATTTATCTTCTCAGTTGCGGCTGTTTATTCCTGAAGACCAAAATTTAGGATTGCGGCCCGAAGCTTTGCTCAATCAATTGGGCGGAGGCAGTCAAGGAGAGTTAGAATTTATTAAGCGGCATCAATGTTCCGTGCGCTCTTTGGCTGCTTTTGAAAAAAGCGAACATCCTGATGATTGGCGAGATTTGATGAAGCACTACATGGTGAGGCGCACTCGCTCGTTTATCAAAGAAAATTATGCGGAAACTGACGCAGAGAAGAAGCGCAAATATTTAGAATTTGTAGATCGCACGCGATCGTATTTTCCCGATCGCCTTCCCAAAACCATTAAGTTTTCCTCGGAAACCTCCGCAGCTAACTCCCAGCTTGACTTTGAGGAAATTGTCGAAGTCATCAATGCCCTAAATCTGCCGCGTTACGGGCTGGGAAATTACATCGCCAAAAAACCCAAACAACAGCCGACTGAAGCAGAACAGCGGCAGTTAAATGCCTTATTCCGTGGGGGTCGCCGATTAATGGGATTTTCGCGGACAAACCTGTTTAAACGGCTAGAAAGCAGCGGTAGTGCCTTTATTCAGTCGATCGAGCGCCACATCCTGCGGAATTTTATCTACTTATATGCGATCGACCAAAACTTCGATATTCCGATCGGCACCCAGGATGCAGAATTGTTGGATACCCGCAACAGCGATGAAGATGCTGATTCAGTGGTGGTTAGCAGTTTTGAAAGCGAAGAAATCGAAGATGATGCGGGCGAAAATTTAGATATTGAAGCAGAATTGCTGTCAAGCGAAAAGAGTTTTAAACAGCGGGCCGAAGTAGTTTATCAAGAATATAAAACGCGCTATCAACGCAGGTTTAAATGGCTCAAATCAGACTTTTTTGATACCAAGAAGTTAAGACGGGATTTGCTAGAAGATGCCCGCTGTCTGATAGAAGTCTTGCAAACTTGCGGTAAATGGCATTCTCAACCCGATGAAAAGTTAGCTGCTTTGGTGAAATTGCTCACAGAAACTCACCCCCATGAGAAAGTATTAATTTTTACTCAGTTTGCCGATACAGTCCGCTATATAACTGATAATTTAACTAAGCTAAATATTGCGGGCGCCGCATCGGTGACAGGTAAATCAAAAGACCCCACCGAACTCACATTTCGGTTTAGTCCGACTAGCAACGGTAAGCGTGACAAAATCTCCCCAGAACGAGAATTGCGAATCTTAATTGCCACCGATATCCTGAGTGAAGGTCACAACTTACAAGACAGTGCGATTATCGTTAATTATGACTTACCTTGGGCAATTATTCGGTTAATTCAGCGGGCGGGAAGAGTGGACAGAATCGGTCAAAAAGCCGATCGCATTTTGTGCTATTCGTTTTTGCCAGACGAAGGAGTCGATCGCATTATCAATCTGCGCGAAAGACTGCGCCGACGCTTGCAAGAAAATGCCGAAGTCGTCGGAACTGATGAGACATTTTTTGAGGATGACTCACCTCAAGTCATTCTCGATATTTACAATGAAAAATCAGGAATTTTAGATGGCGAAGAAGATGCCGAAGTTGACTTAACATCCGAAGCTTTTCAAATTTGGAAAAATGCCACGGACAACAACCCAATTTTGAAAAAAACCATTGAGTCAATGCCAAATGTAGTTTATTCAACTCGCAATCATACTCCCGCACCCTTGCAACCAGAAGGCGTTTTATTGTACATGAAAACCGCCGAGGGAAATGATTCGTTAATTTGGGTCGATCGCGATGGCAATAGCGTTAGTCAATCGCAACTCGGCATCCTCAGAATTGCAGCCTGCGAGGAAGCGACACCAGCAATTCCCAGAGACAAACAGCATCACGAATTAGTCACAAAAGGTGCAGAGTTGATAGCAGAAGAAGAGTTAACTGCGGGCGGACAATTGGGCAGGCCTTCCGGGGCCAGGTTCCGAACATACGAACGTTTGAAGAGTTACTTTAAGGAAATGAATGGTACAATATTTGCATCCGATGAATTGTCAAAAGCAATCGATGAAATTTACCGCTATCCCCTGCGCCAGTCGGCAATTGACACGTTAAATCGGCAGTTAAAAAGCGGGATTGGCGATCGACAATTAGCCGAATTAGTCGTGGGTTTGCGGATGGACGACCGTTTGTGTATAGTCAATGAAGACGAAGACAAACGGGAACCAATGATTATTTGTTCTTTAGGCTTGTTTCAGGAGAAAGCTGTCAGTCCGCCATTCCTCTCACCATCCAGCTAGTCCGCCAGGGAATGAATTCCCTGTCTAATAGCGAAAGTCGTCTAAAGACGACTCATGAATTGAAAATTTTTCTTCT
>NZ_JAUBTG010000028.1:41664-45759 GCF_036702395.1 Microcoleus sp. D3_18_C2
CAGTCCTCATAGCGAGGACTTTCGCTTTGAGACAGGGAATTCATTCCCTGTCGGACTGTCGGACTGTCGGACTGTCGAACTGTCTGTCTAATAGCGAAAGTCCTCTGAAAGAGGACTGATGAGTTGAAAATTTTTCTTCTCAGTCCTCATAGCGAGGACTTTCGCTTTGAGACAGGGAATTCATTCCCTGTCGGACTGTCGGACTGTCGGACTGTCGGACTATCTGACTCTCGGTTTAACGTTAAGTTGACACGCCTTGGGCACGATGCCGTGTCCCTACTAGAGTTCTCCCTTATTCCTTCATATATAACCATGCCACAAACACTTAAAGAATCCCGCGAACTTCTCCAAGACTTTGAATTCAACAAATTATTCGTCCAAAAACTCGGTTGGGATAATCCATCTTCCCACAAAACCGTATCTTTAGAAATAGAAGGCGAGACTTATTCCCGAAAAGCCATCGCCCAACTTAACGGAGTAGTTGTATATGAAATTATCGCCGATAGCGGAAATATCCCCAACAGCGCCCAAAGACTGACGATTTATCGCGAAATCGTCCAAATTTCCGCCGAAAATCTGTTGATTTTTATTGATGAAAATCGCACCAAATGTCTCTGGTATTGGGTAAAGCGCGAAGGTACAAAACTTTATCCCCGCGATCATGTATACGTGAAACGGGAACCTTGCGATTTGCTACTGAGTAAAGTCACAGCTTTAAAGGTTGATTTAGAAGAATTAGAAACGCTTTCGGTGATTGATGTCGCCCAAAGATTGCAGGCTGGCTTGGATGTCGAACGAGTAACTAAAAAGTTTTTTGAAGAGTTTAAACAGCAACACGTTGAATTTTTAAGTGTGATTCGCGGCATTGACAAAGAAACAGATAGACGCTGGTATACTTCGGTTTTACTCAACCGTTTGATGTTTGTTTATTTTTTGCAGCGCAAAGGATTTATCGACAGCGGCAAAATGCTGTATTTGCAAGAAAAGTTAGCCGAAAGCAAGCAGCGGGGAACGGATTTATTTTACTCAGAATTCTTGAAAACACTGTTTTTTGAGGGATTTGCTAAACCTCTCGATTTGCGGGAGGAAGGCGTTAAAGAATTAATCGGCGATGTTAAATATTTGAATGGGGGACTGTTTCTCGAACATCCCATCGAACAAAATTATCCGAATATCGCCATACCCGATGCTGCTTTTGAGAAAATATTTAATTTATTTGCAGCCTATTCTTGGAATCTTGACGATACAGTGGGCGGGAAGGAAAACGAAATTAATCCGGCGGTTTTGGGATACATCTTTGAGAAATACATTAACCAAAAAGCCTTTGGTGCTTATTATACCAGGCCGGAGATTACTGAATATTTGTGCGATCGCACAATCAACAAACTAATTCTCGATAGAGTTAATAATCTCTCTTCCTCCAACTCTTTCTCCCCCCTTACTAAGGGGGGCCGGGGGGGATCTCTTCATCAACAAGACAACGCATCCAACTCTTTCTCCCCCCTTAGCAAGGGGGGCCGGGGGGGTTCTTCTCCCCACTTTGAAACCATCACCGAACTCCTCACCAATCTCGACGCCAATCTCTGCCGCAGCCTGCTAACAGAAATCCTCCCAAACCTAACATTATTAGACCCAGCCTGCGGTTCCGGCGCGTTTTTAGTTGCAGCGATGAAAACGCTGATTTACATCTATTCAAAAGTCATCGGTACAAGCAAGTTTTTAAATGATCGTTACCTCAATGACTACCTAAAAGACATCGAAAAAGAGCATACTTCACTCAACTACTATATCAAAAAACGGATTATTAGCGACAACCTCTACGGCGTGGATATCATGCCGGAAGCAGTGGAAATTGCTAAATTGCGCTTGTTTTTAGCCTTAGTTTCGGCGGCGCAGAATGTCAACGACTTGGAACCGTTGCCGAATATTGATTTTAACATCATGGCGGGCAATTCCTTAATTGGATTACTGCGGGTAGATGACGCAGAATATGAAGGAAGTGGAACTCAGTTAAATTTGTTTCACAAGACATACAGACAAGTATTGGAGGAGAAAAACCGTCTGATTTCTATTTACCGTCATGCGACTACCTATAGCCAAAACTTGCAGAGTTTACGAGATGAAATTGCCGAAAAGAAAGCGCCGGCTATCGAAAATATTAATAAAATTTTGTTGGAAGATTTCAAGCAGTTAAAAATTAAGTTTGAACAAGCACAGATTAGCGGTAAGCCGATTAAGCGTACCCTGACTCTCGCTGATATAGAAGCTTTGAAGCCTTTTCACTGGGGCTATGAGTTTGATGAGATTTTGCATCAACGGGGCGGTTTTGATGCGATTATTACTAATCCGCCTTGGGAAATTTTTAAGCCAAATGCTAGAGAGTTTTTTGTGCAGCATAACGAACTAGCCAAAAAAAGCAAGATGGATATCAAAACTTTTGAAAAAGAGCAAAATAAAATTCTGCAAAATCCTGAGATTGCTGAAACTTGGTTAAAATATTTGAGTGAATTTCCTCATGTTAGCGCTTACTACCGTTCAGCAGAACAGTACAAAAATCAGATTTCAATTGTCAACGGCAAAAAGTCTGGTACTGATATTAACTTCTACAAGCTTTTTCTAGAGCAATGTTTTAACCTCTTACGCCCAAATGGCGAGTGCGGCATCATCATTCCTTCTGGAGTTTATACTGATTTGGGTACTAAGCAACTGCGGGAAATGTTATTTGTTGACACTCAGATTGATTCACTGTTTGGTTTGTCCAATGAAAAGTTTATTTTTGAAGGAGTGCATCACAGCTTCAAGTTTTGCTTGCTCACTTTTGAGAAAGGTAAAAGTACAGAGTCATTTCAAGCTGCTTTCCGCATCAATCCGCGAGAAGCGATTAGGGTGGACAAACTCGATACTTTTCTGAACAATCCAGATGAATGTATTGAGATTTCTGTTAACTTGATTCGTCGCTTATCTCCTGACTCTCTTTCGGTGATGGAGTTTAAAAATGAGGGAGATATTCGGATTGCTGAAAAAATGCTGCAATTCCCTTTACTGGGCGAACAGATTGAGGGGCAATGGAATCTGCGGTTAACTCGTGAATTTGACATGACGAATGACAGTCATTTATTCAAGCAAGAACCAGGAAAAGGGAGACTGCCACTTTATGAAGGGAAAATGATTGAGCAGTTTACTCATACTCTTTGCGAACCGCGTTATTGGATAGAGGAATCAGAAGGAAGAGTGGCGATACTTGGAAAAGAACAGGATAGAGGTCAAACTCTAGATTATCAGACTTATAGAGCGGGATTTCGTAAGATTGCAAGCAGTACAAATACCAGAACAATGATAGCCACAGTCATTCCACCTAACTTTCAAGCAGAAAACTTTCAGTCAGTGTTGCGTTGTTCAGAAGGTAGTGAGCCTCCACCTAATAATCATCAGTGTTTATATTTAGTCAGTGTTTGGAATAGTTTTATTGTCGATTATGCACTTCGCTCTCGAATTTCAGCAAACATCAACTTTTTCTATGTTTATCAACTTCCTGTACCGCGATTAACATCAGGTGACAAATACTTCACCGACATCGTACAGCGCGCCGCCAAACTGATCTGCACCGCCCCAGAATTTGACGAATTAGCCCAAGAAGTCGGCTTAAACTCGCACCGAGAAGGCGTTACCGATGAAACAGAACGCGCTCAATTGCGAGCCGAATTAGACGGCATCATCGCCCACCTTTACGGCTTAACGGAAGCCGAATTTGCGTATATTTTGACTACTTTTCCCATTGTCCCCGAAGCCGTGAAACAAGCAGCATTAGCGGCCTATCGCACCTTTGCGGCATCACCCGGAGATCCCCCCTAACCCCCCTTAAGAAGGGGGGGACAGGAAGTAGAGCGCACGTTTGCAGGGGAAAGTAGAGGAGACTGCAGTGCCGTTTCCCTACAAATAATAGGGGGGGTAGTTACATATTTCGTGCATGAAAATTGAGGATTTTGCGGTAGGGAAAGAGCACGGTGCGGTGTCCTCTTTTCCTCCGCCAGTCTTCTCGCTTACCCGGCAGTCCGCCAGGGAATGAATTCCACGGGGCTTATAGCGAAAGTCCTC
>NZ_JAUBTG010000028.1:45859-77766 GCF_036702395.1 Microcoleus sp. D3_18_C2
TTTGAGGCAGGGGTTTCAACCCTTGCCGGACTGTCGGGTAGGCGGGAGGACTGTCGGGTAGGCGGGTTTAACGTGTTTGTTGACACCTATGGGCACGGTGCGGTGTCCTCTTTCCTCCGCCAGTCTTCTCGCTTACCCGGCAGTCCGCCAGGGAATGAATTCCACGGGGCTTATAGCGAAAGTCCTCTGAAAGAGGACTGAAGAACTCATTAGTCCTCTTTGAGAGGACTTTTGCTTTGAGGCAGGGGTTTCAACCCTTGCCGGACTGTCGGGTAGGCGGGAGGACTGTCGGGTAGGCGGGTTTAACGTGTTGGTTGACACCTATGGGCAGTTCCTTGTCCCTACAGATTTCCCAAAATATTGTAACGAGTTGTAAAGTATAATGAAAACGAAGCGAACACAGAGGCCAAGTAGTATCAAATGCGAGTTGCGATCGCCGGAGCAGGCTTAGCAGGACTTTCCTGCGCTAAATATCTTACCGACGCGGGCCACACCCCCATCATCCTAGAAAGTCGGGACGTACTCGGCGGCAAAGTGGCCGCCTGGAAAGATGCAGATGGCGACTGGTATGAAACCGGCCTCCACATCTTCTTCGGTGCATACCCGAATATGCTCCAACTCTTCAAAGAACTTGACATTGAAGACAGGCTGCAATGGAAAGAGCACTCGATGATTTTCAATCAGCCGGAAACCCCCGGAACCTATTCCCGCTTTGACTTTCCCGACCTTCCTGCCCCCTTCAACGGCGTCGCAGCCATCTTGAGCAACAACGATATGCTCACCTGGCCCGAAAAAATCCGCTTCGGTATAGGTTTGATTCCGGCGATGCTTCAGGGTCAAAACTATGTCGAAGCAATGGACAAATACTCGTTTTCCGACTGGCTGAAAAAGCAAAACGTCCCCCCCAGAGTCGAAAAAGAAGTATTCATCGCCATGTCCAAGGCGCTCAATTTCATTGACCCCCACGAAATATCGGCAACCATACTGCTGACAGCCCTCAACCGCTTCCTGCAAGAGAAAAACGGCTCGAAAATGGCCTTTTTAGACGGTAGCCCCACAGAGAGGTTGTGTCAGCCGATGGTAGACTACATAACTGAGCGCGGTGGTGAAGTACGGCTGAATGCACCCATCGGGGAGTTTTTGCTCAACGATGACAACACGGTGCGGGGCTTCCAGATTCGGGGAGTAAAAGGGGCAGAGTCAGAAATTCTGACCGCCGATATTTACGTTTCCGCGATGCCGGTTGACCCGCTGAAGTTGATGATGCCGAAACCTTGGGGCGAAATGGATTATTTCAAACAGCTCGAAGGTTTGGAGGGAGTACCCGTCATTAATGTACACTTGTGGTTCGATCGCAAATTAACTGATATCGACCATTTGCTGTTCTCGCGATCGCCCCTGCTGAGCGTCTACGCCGACATGAGCAACACCTGCCGCGAATATGCCAACCCAGACAAATCAATGCTGGAACTGGTTTTAGCACCGGCCAAAGACTGGATCGGCAAATCTGACGAAGATATCGTCGCAGCCACAATGGTCGAGTTAGAAAAACTCTTTCCCGATCAAATCCCAGAACCAGCCAAACTGCTCAAATATCACGTAGTCAAAACCCCTCGTTCCGTCTACAAAGCAACTCCCGGACGCCAGCAGTGCCGTCCCACACAAACAACTCCCATTAGCAATTTCTATCTAACGGGGGATTATACGATGCAGCGTTATCTTGCGAGTATGGAAGGTGCCGTGCTTTCTGGTAAGCTGACAGCGCAGGCTATTTCGACGGCCAATAACAAATGAAAAATTAAGAATTTTTCATAAAGACGTAAAAAATCTCCCGTTTTCTAAACGGGGGAAAATCAGTTCTAATCTTTAAATTTCTTATTCTCGGATGCTGCAACTGTCAAAACTCCAGTGCATGAGAACTCTGGCTTCTGTGGATGACTCTTACGAACTGTGCCGCCAAGTCACGGCGAGTTATGCCAAAAATTTTTATTTAGGCACTCAACTCATGCCCGAAGCCAAGCGTCGGGCGATTTGGGCGATTTACGTCTGGTGCCGCCGCACCGACGAACTCGTAGACGGGCCGGGTTCTGATGCAACGACCCCTGAAACCCTCAATCTGTGGGAAAAACGGCTAGAATCGGTGTTTGCCGGCCATCCTCACGACGACTACGACGTAGCGTTGGTGGATACGCTGTCTCGTTTCCCGATCGACATTGGGCCGTTTCGAGAGATGATTGCGGGCCAGCAAATGGACTTGTACCGCAGCCGCTACGAAACTTTTGAAGAGCTCAATCTTTACTGTTATCGAGTAGCGGGTACTGTAGGGCTGATGTCGATGTCTGTCATGGGTGTAGGCGAATCGAACTCCGCTGCTAACTGGAATTGGCACTGGGGGAATAGAATTCCCAAAGAAGAAGCGATAGCCCTGGGTATTGCCAAGCAGTTGACTAATATTTTGCGCGATGTCGGAGAAGACGCCCGTCGCGGCCGCATTTACATTCCCTTAGAAGACTTAGCCTTGTTTAACTACACCGAAGAAGATTTATTCAACGGTGTAATTGACAACCGCTGGCGGGAATTGATGCGGTTTCAAATTCAGCGAGCTCGCAAATTATACGCCAGCGCCGAACCCGGAATTAAAGTGCTCAGTCCCGATATTCGCTGGACAGTTTGGGCTGCTACAATGCTCTACAGCAGAATCTTAAATGCGATCGAACGCAATCAGTACGATGTGTTTCAGAAGCGCGCTTATGTTAGCAATTCTCAGAAACTGCGGTGTCTCCCCGCTGCTTGGCTGAAGTCAAAAGTGCTTTAGTCGCGGGCCGTATTGCTGGCGATTCAGCAACTGGTAAGGGGTATTTGTCAAGTTACAAATTATATGATGTCCAGCAAATTGCATATTAGGTTAGTGGGGACGCGGTAGTGCCGTGTTCCTACGTTTGGTGTGTTAATTTAAATCAAATTTTAAGTCAAATTAGTGGAGTAGCGGGCGGAATAGGCAATTGGGCGATCGAACTTTCCAACAATTGCTTTTCCTGCTGGAGTTTTGCCTCTAAATTTTGAATTTGTTCTCGGCGGGCTTCAACTTCAATCAAGCGGCGAGACAATTCTTGACTCTGCAAAGTGAGAGATTGCCGCCAATCTTCGGCTTTCTGGGCTTCTTGCTGCAAAAAATCGGGAGTAAAACCTGTTGTTAAATATTTTTCTACTAATTGTAGTACCCAGTTTGTAGCTGCTTGAATATGCAAAACCTGGCTATTTTCGTCAACATTTGCTAATACTAGCATTCCTTCATTTAA
The DNA here is from genome assembly GCF_036702395.1 of Microcoleus sp. D3_18_C2. Lineage (NCBI taxonomy): Bacteria > Bacillati > Cyanobacteriota > Cyanophyceae > Oscillatoriales > Microcoleaceae > Microcoleus > Microcoleus sp. D3_18_C2. The sequence continues at coordinate 49,159 of NZ_JAUBTG010000028.1, forward strand.
AACATTTTGATCTAAATCTGACGGTACTGTCAAGAGAGTTTCTTTACAAAGCATAGCCCAAGTATCATCAGAATTTTGGCAAGCCAGCAATTGCAGACTTATCTCGCCTAAAATTTCCTTCTTTTGTACTTGGGCTAAATATAACATGAGGGTAATTAGTAATTGGTAATTGGTGATTAATTGCCCGTGTTAGCACAATTGGTTCTATTATTGAAACCAAATTTGTAGGGGCGGGTTCGCCAACCATTTATGGTAAACATCAATAATACTATAAACCCGCCCCCGCCCACCAACAATAAAAATGTACGATGAATTTAGAGGTAAAATTGTGATGTAAATAATGGCTGAGGAGAGGGCGGGTTTACGAGATTGTTTGTGTATTTCATAGATGGCTGGTTAACCCGCCCCTACGGGATTTTGGGATGTTTTTATACAGCGATCGCCCAGCCTAATAAAAATGATAATCTCCTCAGAAACCGGGTTTCTTTCAATATTTTTCGTTACTCAACCGAAAAATTCGTAGAAACCCGGTTTCTCAACCCACCCGCGACTAATGACTCCTTAAAACAACTTTAGCCGATCGCGCAAAATTTCCGCTTGTTTTTGGGCTTCCGCCAAAGCATCCCTCGCCCCCTGAACCACATCAGGAGTAGCCTTATCCACAAACTTCTGATTAGTCAAGCGCGCCGCACTATGCTTAATTTCAGCTTCCACCTTGCTCAACTTCTTCTCTAATTTAGCACGCAAAGCCGCCAAATCCACCACCCCAGCCAGGGGAATCAATACTTGCACAGTACCGACAACCCCAGCAATTGACCCCCCTTGCCCCCCCTTACCAAGGGGGGGATTAAGGGGGGGTTCTGCATCCAAACTAGCAGTAACTGTCAGATTTTCGACTTTTGCCAAATCCTGAATGTAAACACCTCCATCTGAGATGATTTGGCGTTCTTTCTCGCTTTCGCTTTGCAAAATCGCCGTCACCTTCACACTGGGTTTGATATCAGCATCTGCCCGCAAATTGCGAATAGTGCGAATTGTACCGAACAACAACTCAAACTGCTGTTCCAAATCAGCATCAATTAGCGAGATATCAGCTTCAGGATAAGCTTGCAAAGCCAAACATTCGCCATCACCTGTTTGAGTCAGAGTGTGCCAAATTTCCTCAGTAATGTGCGGCATAAAAGGATGCAGCAGTTTCAGAATCCCTTCCAACACAAAAGCAAAAGTTTGCTGTGCCATTTTCTTAGAATTTGGTTCAGCATCCTGTTGCAAGCGAGACTTGACTAACTCAATATACCAGTCACAGAAATCGCCCCAAATAAACTCATAAAGTCCCTTCGCCGCTTCCCCCAAACCGTAATTTTCCAAACAATTGCGGCTTTGCTGCACAACTTGATTGTAGCGAGAAAGAATCCAGCGATCGCACAATTCCAACCCTTCCTCTCTCCCCCCCTCAACAAGGGAATCTTCTTCTCTCCCCCCCTCAACAAGGGAATCTTCTTCTCTCCCCCCCTTAGTAAGGGGGGGTTGGGGGGGGTAAGGAATTCCCAATTGTTGCGGCGTCTGTCCCTCCAAATTCATCATCACAAACCGCGCCGCATTCCACAACTTATTCGTGAAATTCCGGGAAGCTTCCACCGATTTCGATTCATCAGTTTTGCGATCGTACTCCATGCGAATATTTTGACCGGCCCCAACCACTTCCTTAACCAAAGTGTAGCGCAAAGCATCAGTACCGTACTTACCAATCAACAGCAGCGGATCGATACCGTTATTTTTACTCTTAGACATTTTCTGACCGTTTTCATCCAACACCAAACCGTGAATGTAAACAGTATCAAAAGGCATCTTTTCAGTAAAATGTCCTGCCATCATCGTCATTCTAGCAACCCAGAAAAAGATGATATCAAAACCTGTTACCAAAGTAGTTGTCGGATAGTAAAACTCCAAATCATTAGTTTCGTCAGGCCATCCCAGAGTTGAGAAAGGCCACAACCCAGACGAAAACCAAGTATCCAATACGTCTGGATCTCTGGCTAACTCTACGTCATTACCAAATTTAGCCGTAGCTTTTTCCTTAGCTTCAGCTTCAGTTTTCGCAACTATAAAAGGTGTCGTATCAGTAATTTCGCCGTTAGTTTCGCTAACAGCATACCAAGCCGGGATTTGGTGTCCCCACCACAATTGGCGGGAGATACACCAATCCTTCAGCTTCACCAACCAATCGCGATAAACCTTTGTCCATCTCTCAGGAACAAAGACGGGTGAGTTACTTTGATCTAATGCTTCTAAAGCACGCTGAGAAAGAGGATCTATCTTCACAAACCATTGCGTAGATATCAAAGGTTCGACCGGAACCTTGCCGCGTTCGCTGTAGGGAACAGTATGCTTATAATCTTCTATTTTAACCAAAACCCCGTCAGTTTCTAACCGCTGCACCACATTTTTCCGGGCAACAAATCGGTCTTGTCCTTGGAACTCTCCGGCATTTTCATTTAAAGTGCCGTCCTTATTCATGATGTTAATAAACGGCAAATTGTGACGCTTACCCATCTCGAAGTCATTCGGATCGTGGGCGGGTGTCACCTTGACACAACCAGTTCCGAAAGTCGGATCGACAAACTCATCAGCAATGATGGGAATTTCGCGATTTGCGATCAGCAAAGTGACAGTTTTACCGATAAGATGCTTGTAGCGATCGTCCTGTGGATTCACCGCCACCCCAGTATCCCCCAACATCGTTTCCGGCCGAGTCGTCGCCACCTCCAAATAACCAGAACCGTCCGTCAAAGGATAGCGGAAATGCCACAAATGGCCCTCAACTTCCTGTTGGTCTACCTCCAAATCCGACACAGCAGACTGACTAGCCGGACACCAATTCACCAGGTAATTGCCGCGATAAATCAGCCCCTCATCGTACAGGCGGACAAACGCTTCTAAAACCGCAGCGGATAAGCCTTCATCCATCGTAAAGCGTTCACGCGACCAATCAACAGACACGCCCAAACTGCGTAATTGATTAGTAATAGTATTGCCCGATTCAGCTTTCCACTCCCAGGCCCGTTCCAAGAATTTTTCTCGGCCTAAATCGTGGCGAGTTTTGCCTTCTGCTTTGAGTTGCTTTTCCAGAATAGTTTGAACTGCGATGCTAGCATGATCCGTTCCCGGCAACCACAGGGTATTGCGTCCAGTCATGCGGTGATAGCGGACGAGGACATCAATCAGCGTCTCTTCAAAAGCGTGTCCCATGTGGAGGCTGCCGGTGACGTTGGGCGGCGGGATAACTACGCAGTAAGGTTCGCCACCTTTTTCGGGGTCAGCTTTGAAGGTTTGGTTGTCTTCCCAGTATTTTTGCCACTTGGCTTCGGTGGCTTGGGGGTCGTATTGGGGGGGTAGGTTTGCGGTCATTGGCGAGAGGGTGCAGGTTTTATATATAAGATTGTGCCACAGCGGGGGGAAGAGAAGAGGTTTGAACCGCAGAGGGCGCAGAGGCAGAGGGAAGAGCGATATTCCAGGCGGGGCGGGTTTACGTTAAAATCAAGGTAAAATTAAAAGGTTTGATGGGATTATGAATGTAGCAGCACTTCGACATCAAATCGATCGATGGCTCGATCGACTTTCTCCAGAACATCTGGCATTAGTTGCGAGTTTTATAGAGTTTCTAAGCCAAAAGCAACGTCAGGGGGTAATCATTTCGCCAAATAATCTGCCAGAGGTTTTCTCAGCAGAAATCCAAGAGATGCCTCCTGCTAATTCTTTTAGTATTCCAGAACCCTCAGAAATTGACGGAGAGAACCAATCTAAAGCAGCGCTTATACAAGATTTTCGGCAAGCTTGGCACGAAGCCATGACTGGGCAAACCATTTCGGTTGCTCAAATGTGGGAAGGAATAGAAAATGACTGACTTGCCCTTAATTCAAGTTATAGTTTCACCAACCTTCAATCGCAATTTACGCACTCTTGCAAAAAAATACCGCAGCATTCGCAATGATATTCAACCCATTATCGAACAACTCACACGGGGAGAACTGCCAGGAGATCGAATTGCTGGAGTGGGTTATGCAGTCTTCAAGTTGAGAGCCCGAAATAGCGACACTCAAAAAGGTAAAAGTGGTGGATACCGTTTAATTTACTACGTCCAAACAGCAACGGGAATCATTTTGCTGACCCTTTACACCAAATCCGAACAAGTCGATATTGCAGCAGAGGATATTCAGAACATTATTACAGAATACGAGCAGCAGCAGAGCGAAGATCGAGAGGATATCTAAGAGTTGGGGAATCTTGCGCCGTCGAATATGAGGTTTCGACATCTTCAGTGGTTAAATCCTTTTAATATCTTATTTGACATAAATTCCTAATCCAAAACCTGCCTTCTCTGGGAGAAAGCCACGATTCTGCAGAGAAACCGATTTTCTTTTTGCCTTAGTCCTACTGGTAAAACAAATTGCAATAATTAAGAATCGCAATGAATAACAGTTATCAAACTCCAGGAATTGCGTTTTTTGTTCTCAAACTTAAACAAAAGTTTCTAGTTTGTAGGCCTGGTTTAACATAGTTTAGCAACACGGGCGACTGCTATATGTCGATTATTTCACTTCCTTATAATCCACCCCATAACTCGTATCTCTCCCCGACAAATACGTCGTTTTCCCCGTTAAAGTCTCCAGAGTTTTTTTCGTTTCAGCCGAAGTAATCGAATTCAGCGGCACGCCGAACTTGCTAGCCAAACCAGCCGCCACGCCCACACCTTGTCCTTGATAAATATTCACCGTCGCAATTCGCCCGACGGATACAGCCATACCGACATAACCGGACGATCGCCCGACAATGGCTAAATTATTCACTTTGCTAGCCAAAGCGCTTTCTATCCCGAAATTATACACTGGCAGCGGCGGAATTCTCGTAGATAAATGCTTGACTCCGCCCCGCATATCGAAATCGTAGGAAAAACTGCCGATCGACTTTCCGGGTACTGTTCCCCCTTTGATAATCTCCTTCCCCGTTAGCGGATCTACCACCTCGCGAACGTTCAAACTTTGCCTGATATAAATCTCGTCTGGAATAAATACTCTCACATCTTTACCCGACTTCTTTTGTAGCCAGTGTTGGAGATGTGACATTTCTTTAATCATCTCAGGAGTCGGTTTTCTGCCGTTAGCTTCCATCTTCATGATTTGGTCAACTTGGTATTTAAACAGAAACCCGTTCCAGGACAGCACATTTTTGTTATAAACGCAGACATTGCCTTTATCAAAAAAGAATCCTTTATTTTGACTAAAGGGCAGATTTCTATCTATGTGATACGCTGCTCCTATAGCTACACTTCTGATGTCGTAGCCGTCTGTATATGGCTGATAAATCGTACTCCAAAAATTCTTCAGCCAGAATTTTGTACTGGCTGGATCTTTATATTTTGTAATGCTTTCTTTAATCTTTTTTACCAAAGGCCGATTGTATAGAATGTCATCTTCTATTCTGCGGAATTCGGACATCGTTATACCTGTAATTGTCGGAACTACAGAGACTGCTAAAGTTTCATTTTTGGATTTTATATTTTGAGATTCATATCCTGTATAATAAGATAATCCGGCTTTTCTGGCTAATTCAGCGTCTTGAGTTACGTCAATAAAAGAGTTGGCTTTAATTCTTAAGCTACTGCCTTTTACTTGGGCATATTCGATTTTTTTATCTACGACGTGGGGAGTAAGAGTTGAGTTGGAAATAACTCTGACTTTTGCTGCTGAAAGCATTTGTCTGAGAGCTTGATCTGCCCTTTTTGGGTCTAAGCAAGATTCGCGCGCATTCGCTTTATCTAAGAATTCTTTAAAACATTGGGCGTAGGGTTGGCGTTGCCAATTGGGGATTTTATCTAAATCGATGTAAGCTAAACCGCCGCGGGTGAGTAAGCCGCCCAAAGGATCTCTTCCGTAGGTCGATCGCACGATCGCAACTTTGCCCTTTGGGCCTAAAGTTTTCTTCGCCCATATCGCCGCACATATCCCCGGTACTTCATCGCCATACACTACTACATCAAAGGTTTGCTCTGGTGGTTTTTTGGGAGTTACCGGAGGCGGGCTGCTGGGTTTTTGCTGCAGAGTTCCATTGTCTAAGGTGGCACTTGCTGGGTTTCTATTTGCGATATAATTTTTTATTTCTCTGAAAGGGGGAGAGTTAAGTAAAAGTTCTAGGGCGGCAAAGATGATTGCAATTGAAGCTAGTTTCTTGAAAGTAGAGAGCATTCAGTTGACTCGTTTATAAATTTGCATTACCTGAAAGCGCAGTTCAGGGTTTACGCAGTTGAATATAGCACGTTTAGATTGTTTCGACACAGTTTTAACTTTTCCGGGAACTGTTGTTAGCGGTTTTGCCTGTGTTACTGGTTTGGGAGGGCTATTGATGTGGGTAAGGATGGTGGGTGCGATCGTATCTCAGATATCTGGTGTCGGGAAGGGCGATCGGCTACAATAATTTAAGAATAACAATTGAGTCACCTTAAACATACAGAAAAAATGGAAAAAGTTTTTGTACATCCTGAATGTCCTTTTTCAGCAGAGACATTTAACCTATTATCAAAAAAATATGCAGGTCAAAGCCCTGATTTTTACATAGCACACACAAAAGATAGATTAAAATATGTAGAAGAGCCATTAAACTATATTTTAAGCCAGGTAGAAGAGCAGTTGCCTGATTTTATCAAAGAATATATAAATATCAAATATGAGGGCTTTGGCTCTCGTACAGCAATAGGTGATTTGAAACCGACAGGCTACAGTATAGTTTTTTATTTAAAAAATATCATTTCTACTGGGCGTTGTATAAGTCGTGCTCAGTTAATGCTGAATCTTGAAAACCAGAAATTAACTTTGGGGTTTTATTCCCAAACTGACAATTTTGAGGTGTTGAAAAAAAAACGCATCTACCCTTATATATTTCATAAAAATCTAATCGAACCCCTTACACGTTATCACCTTCCAAATAATTATAGCTTCTCTTTGACTCAGGAAACAACTGATTTTAAATTTAACAAGTGGGCTTGTGATTCCATAAGTGCACCCGAAAAGAATTTCCATGGACTATTAATAGATATAATTTGTTCAGATGATCCTGATATTATATTGTCTGGACTTAAAATAAAAGATACTAAAATTCAGATTGAAACATCACTTAAATCACAAGAACTATTAAGATATTCTGCTAAAAAAATAATTATAAAAATAGCACAAGCATTTAAAAAACTATTCCCATTATTTTTTATATTTAATTTTTACGCTGACAACAAGTATTTTACTCCAATTATTCTAAGTGAATATTTTTCAGTATATGAAAAAGAATTTAATCCAGTGTATCAACTAGAACAAATTTCACAAACTACTGGTCTTAAAACAACCCAACTAACCCAATGGATACACACCATTAACCGCAAAGGCCAAACCATCATCCAAGGCCCGCCCGGAACCGGAAAAACCTTCCTTGCCCAAAAACTCGCCCAACACTTAATCGGCGGCGGTGACGGTTTCTCAGACATTATCCAATTTCATCCAGCTTATACTTATGAAGACTTTATTCAAGGCATCCGTCCCCAAAGTCAAGATGGGCAATTAACTTATCCAATAGTTCCCGGTAGGTTCCTAGAATTCTGCGAAAAAGCCGAAATCTGTGAAGACATTTGTGTTATCATTATTGATGAAATTAATCGCGCAAATCTATCTCAAGTCTTTGGCGAGTTAATGTATCTCCTAGATGACCGACAAGACACAGCACGCTTTATTACACTAGCCAGCGGTAAACTATTTAGAATCCCTACAAATGTCCGCATTATCGGCACAATGAACACCGCAGACCGTTCTATTGCCTTAGTCGATCAAGCCCTCCGCCGCCGCTTCGCATTCATTCCTGTCTATCCAAACTATGAAGTGCTGCGACAGTATCACCACAGAGAGGAAACAGGTTTTCCAGTTGATAAATTAACTAGCATTCTAGAAGATGTCAAGCGCGCAATTAACAACAAACACTATGAATTAGGCATCTCTTTCTTTTTGACAAAAACCTTAGCTGAAGATATCCAAGATATTTGGCAAATGGAAATTGAGCCATACCTAGAAGAATATTTCTTTGATCAGCAGGAAAAAATGGATGAATTTCTCTGGGATAAAATTAAAGACAAATTAAGCAATTCATAATCTAACGCTACCATTATTACCGAAAACACGGCGTTACAGCATCTATGAAACCAGAATCGCCCCAAATGATCGAACTCACAGAATATAAATCCGAAAGCTTTGAACGAGATTTTATCCCGGAATCAGTAGGACAAAAAATATACCAGAATTATGCCAAGGAGATAGATATAGAATTTCCCAACCCTAAAACTAAATATAAATGGGAATTAAAATCTAAAGGCAGAGTTGGTAATATTCCAATTACTCCAGAATTTAACATTTTTATCCGCCCAAAAGTTCCGATAACAAACTTATTCGGAATGCTTGACTATGCCTACAAACTTAATATCAATTTTCCGAAGGGACAGATTGAGTGCGAATCTTTAGAACAAGTCTATGAACGATTAGCTAACATTCTTGCCCACAAAATTCTAGAACGCTGTCGCAAAGGATTATATCGCGATTACTTATCCAAAACAGAAAAACTCGCCTACATTCGCGGCCGCGTCGATTTGCGGTCAGCCCTGCAAAAACCTTGGGATGTTAAACTAAAATGCCACTATAACGAACAAACAGGCGACATCGAAGATAATCAAATACTCGCTTGGACACTCTTCATCATTGGCCGCAGCGGTTTGTGCCGTGAATCTGTTTCATCCACTGTGCGAAAAGCCTTTCACGCACTCCAAGGATTTGTCACATTAAAACATTTTAAATCAGAAGCTTGTATCGATCGCACTTATCACCGTTTGAATCAAGATTATCAACTTTTACACGCCTTATGTCGATTCTTTTTAGATAACACAGGGCCAAGTCACGAAACTGGCGATCGCGAAATGCTCCCTTTTCTCATAGACATGGCTAAATTATACGAACAATTTGTCGCTGAATGGCTCAAAGCAAATACACCAAAAGGCTTTGAGGTCGAATCACAATACCCAGTTAAACATGACAAAGATTATTTCGATGAGATTGACTTAATTATACGCGATATTGAAACAAATGAAATCCTGTACGTCCTCGATACAAAATACAAAGCTCCCAATAGAGTAGGCCGTGATGACCGTAATCAAATAGTTGCTTACGCAAATGCCTTAAATTGCCAAAATGCAATTCTCGTTTACCCGCAAGACCTCACAACGCGACTAGACATAAAACATGGCGCTATCCGAGTTCGCAGTCTAACTTTTTCCCTAGATAGCGACCTGAATGAAGCCGGAAAAACCTTCTTAACCTCTCTACTTCCAAACACCCTCCCCTAACTCTACTCTGCGCCCTCTGCGCCCTCTGCGGTTCATTTCTCCACAAAAAAAGAGGCGCAATTGCGCCTCTCAAATCTTTCATGTCTGCGTTCTAAACACTCATAGCCACTTTCGCTTCTTTCGCAGTCAACTTCTCGTAAGTCGCCCGCATCTTCAATCCCACTAACACTTGGAACAAACCAGTTCCATTGTTAGAACCAGGATATTCGCGGTGCTGGAGCAACAGGTGAGTTAACTCGCCTTCATACTTCGCAGAAGTCTTGCTCAAATGGCTTTCGATGTAAATAACTTCTTCGAGATTCTCGAATTGACCATCTACTTCCAAAATCGAGACTTCGTGACCGTAGAAAGCATCGGGCCCGTAGTACATCTTAATTCCGGGATAGGAACAAGTCAGCTTGCGGCCGCAAGGAACCCAGTTAATTGTTGAACCTTCGTCAAACAAATACGCAGGCTCAAAATTGGCGATGCCTTCGCGCTGGATCATCTGCACACGCAGAACTTTCCGCTCCTTGTCATCTTTGATCAAGTTGGTCGGCAACACTTGAATTACCACATCAGCATATTGCTTTTGCGGGTCGATGTAGGCCGTAAAATCCGGTTTGCGAGCATTGATCGCAAACAGCACGTCTTCGTAACGGTGGCCCCGTTCCGCCATGTCGCGCTGGATTTTCCAAGCAATTTTTACCTCGTCGCTGATGTCGAGGTAGACGCTGAAGTCGAGGAGCGATCGAACTCGCTCGTCGTACAGCGGATGCAGCCCCTCAATCACAATCACGTGATTCGGCTCTACCCTTTCGGGCGGGTCGATCATACCGGTTTCGTGGTTGTAGATCGGCTTGTCGATCGCGTGACCTTCTTTGAGCGCCTTCATTTGCTCGGCCATCAGGTCAAAATTGTTAGCTCTGGGGTCAAGGGCTGTAATCCCTGTTTCCTTGCGCTGCTTGCGATCGAGACTGTGATAGTCGTCAAGGCAGATTACAGTCACGAAATCTTCCCCGAACAAATCTGTCAATCGGCGTAAAAAAGTAGATTTTCCGCATCCGGAATCTCCGGCAACGCCAATTAAAACCACGCGATCCGGCTTACTTGTCATAGTTTCCCTCTAACAAAATCACTGTTTACTAACTAACTCAAGTCTAGATTCCACAAAATTTCAGCCCGCAGGTAGCGGCAAGCAGGCTTTGTGCTGCTGTGCTACCGCGATAGCATCGAGTTCTCACCAGCATACAGCAGTGAGTTGATTGCCTGCCCGGGAAGACCCAAGCAATCTTCAAGGCAAGTAATTAATAGCTTGTAAAAGTATAGTCATTTATGTATGACATGGGAGGCGTGAATCCCTCCCCTTTCTTTTTTACTTCGAGCGGATTGACCCGCCTGGGCTGAACTACGCAGCTCCCTATCCCATCGCACAAGGCATTTGGGATTGCTTGGGGCATAAGATCCTAATATCTATTAACACTAACTTTAGTAGTTGATCTTACCAGAATGCGATCGCCCACTACAAGCTCAACGTCGATAGATTTTAGATTTTAGATTTTAGATTGTAGATTGTAGAATTGACCCGTCAGTCAGCCTGGGAGTCATAAATCCAGGATCTTGTACCTGGCTGCTTTCGGTCAATAGGAGCTATTTGTTGCCCGATGCCACACTCCATCACCGATCGGCAATCAAAACGACTTATCGGGGCAGATCCCCCGATCGGGTAAAATATTGGCAGTACGCAGACAACAATAGCTATAGGTCAACAGCCGAACGCAAAGCGGGCTCGGTGAGCGCGGCGTTCGGCTAGTAGGGATTTGATACGCGAGCGATCGCAACTTCAACCTTCCCGCCGGCGTGGCGGGGCCCAAAAATTGGCGAGGCCAATTAGTCCCGATGGCCTTAAGAAAAAAGTAAATTGAGTCTAACGTCACATTCTCTTTCTTTATAACTCTGTATCGTGAAGGAAAATCAACCAATGTACAGCCCAAGCATATCTGGTGTGGCGGCCAACTCAGAATCAGGCAGCCGCATCTTTGTTTACGAAGTGGAGGGTATGCGTCAGAGCCAAGCAACTGACCAAATAAGTAACCCGATTCGCCGTAGCGGCAGCGTATTTATCTCCGTGCCCTACGATCGCATGAATCAGGAAATGCGCCGGATTGCTCGGATGGGTGGAAGAATTGTCAGCATCCGCCCCTCAAACAGCGCTCCCGAAACAAATGGCAAAGTCGCACCAGAAGCAGGGCTACAGAGTCAGAAATCTGGAGAAGAAACTAAGCCCATGACTCAAGCCAAGGAAAAAGTTCAGGTTCCTGTCAACCTCTACAAACCGGCCAATCCCTATATTGGTAAGTGCATTTCTACAGAAGAATTAGTCAGAGAAGGCGGCGACGGCACAGTTCGCCACGTCACCTTCGACATTTCTGGAGGCAATTTGCACTATCTCGAAGGTCAAAGTATCGGGATTATTCCTGATGGCACGGATAAAAACGGCAAACCTCACAAAATTCGGCTTTACTCGATCGCCTCCACCCGTCACGGCGACAACCTCGACGACAAAACAGTCTCGCTGTGCGTGCGCCGCCTAGAGTACAAAAGCCCAGAGACTGGCGAACAAGTGTTCGGCGTTTGTTCGACTTTTCTCACCGGTTTGCAACCGGGGGATGATGTCAAAATCACCGGCCCCGTAGGCAAGGAAATGTTGTTGCCCGACGACGAAGAAGCCACCATTATTATGATGGGTACCGGTACAGGTATTGCTCCTTTCCGGGCTTATTTGTGGCGGATGTTTAAAGAAAACAATCCCGATTACAAATTCAGAGGTTTAGCTTGGTTGTTCTTTGGAGTTGCTTACACTCCCAACATTCTTTACAAGGAAGAGTTGGAGCAATTGCAGCGCGAGTTCCCCGATAATTTCCGCTTGACTTATGCCATCAGCCGCGAGCAAAAGAATGTTGACGGCGGCAAGATGTACATTCAAAACCGGATTCAAGAGAACGCAGACCAATTGTGGGAATTAGTTCAAAAGCCGAATACTCACACTTATATCTGCGGTTTGAAGGGTATGGAAGGCGGAATTGATGAGGGAATGTCGGCCGCGGCTGGCAAGCACGGTGTTGACTGGGCTGGCTATCAGAAACAGTTGAAGAAAGAGCACCGTTGGCACGTTGAAACTTATTAATGTGTTACCTGATTTAATCTGATTTGTAGGGTGGGCTGAGCTCGCCCTACAATTGTTTTAAACAGTTGTTTTAAACAGTAGTGTAAAATATGAAGTAAGCTCACCGAGAAAGGGAGATCGCTGACATGACCCTAATTTCTACCCAACAACTGACCTTTAAAGAGTATCTGGACTACCAGGGAGAATCAGGTGTTTGTTATGAATTATATCGGGGCAATCTGATTGAAAGGCCAACACCTACAGCAATACATATCAAAATTTGTGAATTTTTAGTTTATCAGTTCCGGCGCTTCTTTGCAGCACACAACCTCCCGCTAGTTGCAATTGTCACTACCGCAGTCCGAACTGAGGAAAACTCTTCTCGCGTTCCTGATGTTGTGATTTGCACTCAGAGTCTGTGGGAACAAGTCTGTACCCAACCTGGTTCCGCAGTCTTGGACTTTGAAGAAAAACCGCTGTTAGTTATCGAAGTTACCAGTCAAAATTGGCGGGACGACTACATTCGCAAACGGGCAGAATATGACTTAATTGATATCCCTGAATATTGGATTGTAGACCCCAATTTACTAAAAATACGAGTGTGTAGCCGTCCAGAAAATGAAGGCAGTTATTCTCACCAGGAATTTTTGCCGGGACAGCAAGTTCAGTCTGTACAGTTCGCTGAATTTATTTTATCGGTTAATCAAGTGCTATCTCCGCCGCTAGTAGAAGATTTAATTCGAGAAGAAGAAGCACAGCGACAGCAGCTAGAACAGCAAAATCAGGAACTAGAACAGCAAAATCAGCAGCTAGAACAGCAAGTTAATAATGCAGAACGCCAGCGGGCCGAAAGATTGGCCCAGCGACTCCGAGAAATGGGGGTAGACATGGATTCAGAACTGTGAATTGTCATCTCAAATTAGATCCCCGACTTATTAAAGAAGTCGGGGATCTGGATATTGAGCTTACTTAAATGACAAATTGCTTGATTAGCATACAATGATTGTAGGTTAATTGAGTTTCTACGGGTCAAAGTCGTGGCTTTCAAAATTGGTTTGTTAGGTTTGGGTACAGTTGGCGCGGGAACAGCAGAGATTTTGCTCTCCCCAGATGGCCGCCATCCGCTGTTGCAGGAATTGGAAATTTATCGGGTGGGAGTGCGCGATATTTCTCGAACTCGGTCTTTACAATTGCCAGAAAATGTGCTGACAACTGACCTAGAAGCGATCGCAACTGACCCGGAAATTGATATTGTAGTAGAATTGATTGGCGGATTGGAACCGGCGCGATCGCTCATTTTACAGGCTATTGCCAGCGGCAAGCACGTCGTCACTGCCAACAAAGCAGTTATCGCCCGCTACGGGAATGAAATCTTCGAGGCCGCCAACAAAAAAGGCGTTTACGTAATGCTAGAAGCTGCTGTCGGCGGCGGCATTCCAGTCATTCAAAGCCTCAAACAATCTTTAGGTGCAAACCGCATTAAAAGTGTCACCGGCATCGTCAACGGCACAACTAATTACATCCTGACGCGGATGCAAACAGAAGGCGCAGACTTTGCGGAAGTGCTCGCCGACGCTCAGCAATTAGGTTATGCTGAAGCTGACCCCACAGCAGATGTAGATGGATTAGATGCGGCCGATAAAATTGCTATTTTAGCCTCGCTAGCTTTTGGCGGACGCATCAAATTAGCAGATGTTCATTGCGAAGGTATCAGAAAAGTTAGTGCGGCTGATATTGACTACGCCGACAAGCTGGGATTTGTGATTAAATTGTTGGCTATTGCTCGAGAAACCTCCCGCTACAATGGCAAGCAAGCGGAGGGAGAAAGCGAACTGCTGTCAATTCGAGTGCATCCGAGTTTTGTGCCGAAAACTCATCCGCTGGCGAGTGTTAACGGGGTTTACAATGCAATTTTAGTCGAAGGAGAGCCGATCGGGCAATTGATGCTGTACGGGCGCGGCGCCGGTGCGGGCCCAACAGCTAGCGCAGTAGTATCAGACATCATGAATGTCGCGGCTATCCTGAAAACCGAAACTGTTCCGATTCCCCATCCTTTGCTGAGTTGCAGTCACCAACACTACTGCAAAATTGCTCCGATGCAGGAACTTGTTACTCGCTTTTACGCCCGTTTTCTGACGGGCGATACTCCGGGGGTAATTGGCCAACTCGGCACTTGTTTCGGCAACCACAAAGTTAGTTTGGAATCAGTTGTGCAGACGGGAATTCACGGCGATTTAGCAGAAATTGTCGTCGTGACTCACGATGTTAGGGAAGGGAATTTTCAACAAGCACTCGATGAAATTCGCGCGATGGAAGCAGTCGATAGTATTGCTAGCACGTTGCGAGTTTTGTAAAAGTGATTTGCTAGGGGCGGGTTTTACATAGAATATTTGCTAAGAATTGATAATCTATAAAACCCGCCCGAACCGAACCAGATATCATCATGTACCGGGTGCTTGTAGGGGCGAGTTTTACAAACAATAATTGCCTGAAACAAACAATCTCGAAAACCCGCCCGAACCGAACCATAAATCATCATGTACATTTTTCGATGCGATGCAAATTTCGGGTTGACGTAGGTTATCGGTGGTGGGGGGCGGGTTTATCTAGATTGTCGGTCATCGTTAGATATGGTTGGTGAACCCGCCCCTACCAAATCTGGGTAAAGGTATTTTGCAAAAATACCGGGTTTTCCCCCCACAATCAGTTAGAAATGAGATTTGGGATGAAAATAACAAAATCAGATTTTGTCGATCGCCAAACGGGAAGGCATTTGCTAGATTCCCTGTATGAAAAGTTTGCTAAACCCCAACTGCACGATACTTTTAAACCCAATAATCCTTCAATTTACATTCGGCACGGGGAAGGGCAAGTTATTGATGGAAATTATATCATAGAAAAAGTGTTTGAAGACTCTCGGACGGGTTTTTATGCTGAAAGTCGCGTTCCCATTTCTGGCAATAACCCACCTGTTTTAGTGATTCGCGGCTACGGTTCTTGGTATCCTTTCGATCGCGTTTTGGAAGATACGCCCGATGTATTTATGGCAAAACTAGAACGCCAGTTAAAATCGGCGCAAACTGCGGGTGCTATTGATTGGATCAAGCAGCAATTTCACAGCGGGAATCCGCCTGATGTCATCGGAGAAAGTTTGGGCGGCAAAGTTGCTCAGCAAATAGCAGCAAAATACCCGGATTATATTAGATCCACTGTAGTTTTTAATTCTTTGGGCGTTTCGGAAAAGTTAGCTAAAACTTCCACGGCTAACAATGTTTTTCACTACTTTACTTTAGGCGAAAGGTATGCTTTCTGGGCAAATGAAGGTGATTACATACCGGGAACGATTTTTGTGATTTCCCAAAAGGGTAACAACTGTTGTTATAAAATCGAAGAGGCGATCGTCCGAATGGCGCGTTTTGAAGGCAAGTTTCTCAAAAGGCGCGCGATTGTGGCAATATTGGCTCAGTTGCTGTTGCTAAACAGACACAATGCGATCGTCCTCAACAAACGGCGGCCAGTAGTCGTTGAGATCGATCGCACTCAATTGCAAGTTTTCCGAAAAAAGCGCTTTGTTTAAACTCAGACAGAATGGCTTCAGGCCGCAGATGGCTGGTTTTCCCGCGCTGCGACTGCAGGAAGCAGACAAAGTGCTGCGATCGCTATTAGCAAAATTGTAACATCTCGATCGCCAAACAAGCATCTAAATCTAGCTGCGTGCATCTGCGGTTAATAATTCTCTGTTAAAAATTCTACACAAATTCTCCCTTAGCAACCATCACCACCTTACCGCCCACCAAAACTGCTATTTCCCCTTCATTTTGGGCGGCTTGTAACAACAGCAAAGAAGGTCGATCGATTTCATAACCCTGCTCAACTCTGACATCAATCTTTGCTGACCCATAATAAGCGTATTCTACCAAATATCCAGCCAAACAGCCGTTAGCGCTGCCAGTCGCCGGATCTTCAGGAATCCCTAATGAATGGGCAAAAACTCGCACGCTTAAATCATTAATGTCGCTGTAAGTTTCTGGGCAAAATATCAAAATTTCTTTCGCTGACATTGTATCAACTAGCTCAAAATATTTATCTAAGTTGACCTGAGCTTTTTTGAGCGAAGCGAGAGTTTTTAATGGGACAATTATAAACGGCACTCCGGTCGAAACTTCTTGAATTGGGAAGTTGGAATCAATTTCATCTGGTTCTAAATTCAGGACATTTGCCAGACTTTCGGCTGATAAAACTTGACCAAAACTAGGCGGGTTTTGTCGCATCCACAAAATCTCTGCCGATTCATTTTGATAATTAAAAGTAACGGGAATTTGACCGACGGCTAGATTGAGAATTACTCGATCGACCTTTTCGCGAATAATCTCTTGCTGCAACACAAACGCAGTCCCCAAAGTCGGATGACCGGCAAAGGGCAATTCCTTCTTGGGCGTGAATATCCGCACGTCATAGCCGCCATCTCGCGGATCGGGCGATCGAATAAACGTAGTTTCTGAATAATTGATTTCCCTCGCTATCTGTAGCATTTGGGCCTCAGATAGTTCGGCAACTCCCGCACCGCAAAATACAGCTAGTTGATTGCCAGCATATTTTGACTCCGCAAACACGTCAACTATATAAAAATTCATAATTATGCCTTTGGTAAAAGTCTATAACTGATATGTTACATCGATCGCAAGACAGCCGTTAAAATAACAATAAAAACATAGGAGTAATCGCCGTGAGCGTCACGACTGTAAAATGGACGGTTGCAGACTACCACCGCATCATTGCAGCCGGCATTCTGGAAGGGCGAAACGTTGAATTAATAGGTGGAGAAATAATCGAAATGGCTCCCGAAGGAGAATCTCATGCTTACTCTAGCGATGAGGCTGGAGAGTACCTAATTTATTTGCTGGGCGATCGGGCTAAAATCCGCCAAGGTAAACCGATTATCTTGCCCCCAAGCAACTCCGAGCCACAACCCGATATCGCTGTAATTCAACGTTTGGGACAAGATTACCGAGAACATCATCCCTATCCAGAAAACATCTTTTGGCTGATAGAATACTCGGATCATACTCTTAGCAAAGACTTGGGAATCAAGAGCAAGATTTACGCGGAAGCCGGCATTTCTGAGTATTGGGTTGTCAATTTGCGAACTAGGGAATTAATAGTATTTCGAGAGCCTACCAATGAAGGATATCAATCGAGAGAAACTCTGACTCAGGGTAATATTAATCCGCTGGCTTTTCCTGATGTTGCAGTTTCGGTCACTCGAATATTAGGGGCTTAGGTAAATTGGACAATAATGCAATAATTACTGCTGTTTTCTTGTTACCAGGCTCTGCCTGGTAACACAGATCCAGAGGCTCCGCCTCACTATTTCAAACAGCGAATTGCTTCCAACATTCCCCTGGCTTTATTGAGCGTTTCTTCGTACTCCATATCCGGGTTAGAATCAGCCACCAAACCAGCACCTGCTTGCACAGAAACCGAATGTTTGTCACCACCTAAAGAACGAACAACCATAGTCCGAATCGCGATCGCACTATTCAATTGTCCCTCAAAATCATAATACCCGTAAACCCCAGAATACGGCCCCCGGCGACAACCTTCCAACTCGTGCACAATCTCCATCGCCCGAATCTTAGGAGCACCGCTAACCGTACCCGCAGGAAAACCAGCTTTCAACAAATCCCAAGCTGTCTTATCCTGGGCCAATTCTCCCACCACATTGCTCACAATGTGCATCACGTGAGAATAACGCTCAATTTCCATTAATTCGTCAACTTTTACAGTACCGTTTCGGCAAACTCTTCCTAAATCGTTCCTGCCCAAATCAACTAACATGACGTGTTCCGCAATTTCCTTCGGATCTTGCAGCAATTCAGCAGCCAAAGCATCATCTTCTTGAGGAGTTTTACCCCGACGGCGAGTGCCGGCAATGGGTCGCAAAGTTGCTATCTTTTTGCCATCAGCAGTATTTTCCGCCTTCACCATAATTTCGGGACTCGAACCGATAATCTGCCAATCTCTGAAATGAAAATAAGCCATGTACGGAGAAGGATTAATCAGACGCAAAGAGCGGTAAAGTGCAAAAGAATCGCCACTGTATTCAGCCTCTAGTCGCTGCGAAATAACTACTTGAAAAATATCTCCGGCTTTGATATAATCCTTAGCTTTTAAGACATTGGCACAATACTTTTCACGGCTAATATTGCTCGTGTAAGCCAATTCTGTATTTCCGGTTGTGGAACGGGCATCTTGCCCGTCCTTATCTCTTGTGGAACGGGCATCTTGCCCGTTATTGGGAGGTGTCCATTCTATGAGAGTAGATTGGCGGGAAAGCGGCGATTGCAGCTTCTGAACTAGCTTGCCAACGCGATCGCACGCTTGCTGATAAGCATCGGCCAAATCAACGCCAACCTCCCGCAAATCCGCATAGGCGACGACCCAAATTTTCCGCTTCACCTGGTCGAAAATCAGCAAATTATCAACCTGCATCCACAACCCATCCGGCAAATCATTCTCGCTGGCTGGATGCACGGGAACTCGCGGTTCTATCCACTTAATTAACTCGTAACCCCAAAAACCAAATAACCCGCCAATTCCCGGCGGTAACTGCGGCAATTTGACCGGTTGATAAGACTCCAAACATTCAGTTAAAGCCGCAAACGGATCGCCTGTAAATACTTTTTCGGAACCGTCGCGGTAAACTTGAGTTGTGCGAGATCCCTTAGCCTCCAAAATCCACAACGGATCGCACCCTAAGAAACTATAACGCCCAAGTTTTTCCCCACCTTCCACTGACTCCAGCAGAAAACTGTAAGGTTGACCCGCACAAACCCGATACCACGCAGACACCGGCGTATCCAAATCAGCAACCCATTCTTGATACACGGGTACAAAATTGCCTTGTTTCGCCAGTTCCGAAAATTGTGAGAAATCGGGGAATATCATATATATCAGAAGGAAGAAGGAAGTTCGGCAACGGATTATGTAACGGATGTAACGGATGTAAAGGATAGAAGGAAGAAGAAAGAAAGAAGAAGGAAAATGCAATCCTGGCAATAATTTCAGCGATTAAAAGCGTCCTAACCGTCTTGTCAATAAACAAAAGACGGAAAGCAACAGCCATGAGGCTGCTGGTACTCGCCAACCGCCATCACCGCCATCGGCTTGAGGGCGCGCAGCCCCTCTTGCAAACACCAGCGAAACAAACTTGCGTAACGCATCGGCAAGTGGAAAGAAACCTGTGCTTCGGAACTGTACGCGGCCGCCCCCAAGAGCAAAGCCTGCATATCCGCCTCAGTTTCTGCGACGCTGTGGCTCAAAGCCGACACCGCACAAGTATAAGCCACAATCCGACCTTGTTTGCAAGCAACGAAGGGAGAAAAGAAATTCACGGCGTCTTCAATCTCCGAAATTCGATCGCACCTGTATAATTTCTTGCACAAAGCGGCACATTCACCAACATCCTCACTAGCCATCGGGCGCACCTCAAACCCATGGGGCGGCTGGCTGCGAAACTTCCCTTCCATTAACACGAAAGCTTCCTTCACCTCAAAACCCAAAGAAGCGTACAGCGACAGCGCAGCCAGATTAAAAGATTCCTGAACCAAACGGATGCCCACAGCGTCCTGTCCCCGTTCCAGCAAAGCTTTCATGATTTCCCGTCCCGCGCCGCGGCCTTGAAAAGTTCGATCGACACTGACGGGCCCGATACCGCGAATCGGGTTGCGTTCGTCCATAAACCCGCAGCCGACAACCGCACCCTCACTCTCGGCTACTATGCCAAAAAACAACGGACTTTCGATCCGAAGACCAATAATTTCAGTTGAAAACTCCAGCGTCGGAAAATCTGTAGGGAATTGATGGCGATCGGAAATACATTTAAAAGCTTCATAATTAATGCGGGCGCAAACATCGATATCCTGATGAGTTGCTCGCCTGATTACCAGATTCATGGTTAATGTAATTATTAATTTTTATTAAATTTTAATCGCATTTGAAGTTTGCAGTGGCGATTGGGCGATAAAGAAAAAGCTTCTGCCGTCCAAGCGCTACTACAAACTATAAAATGCAAGCTGAGCTTTTCAGGACATACTACCCGAAAATAGCTCAGCAATTCGCTCAAAACCTAAACTTCGTAGGTTTTTTTACCAGTGAACTTGACCTTAATCGGATTGGGATTGCTGCCAATATTGCGGTCAATCTTACCGTTGTAGGGACGACCTTCGTTCACCTTCTCAGGGAACACGCCATCTTTGGGATGCAGGTACTCAGTAGAACCGTCGGGAAACACGCGGTAAATTTTGTAGTTCGAGATTTTGAATTTAGCCCGCAGTTGCTGGCCGCCCAAAGCGATGCACTGCTCCTTCCGGGGCAGATACAGCAGGTTGTCACCTTGACGCATGATTGCAGCGCCGCCTGTAGGCATTTCAAACACCTGTTCCTTGGGGCTAGTCCAAGTGATCGCGTACTTCTCTTCAACTAGCGCCTTGGTCAGCAAGCCGCCGGTGCTGCCGCCGAAAAGAGGGGGTTGTCCAGTGAGTTCTTCTGCCATAAACATATCCAAAGGATTTTTACGGCATCGTATCATCATGAGGCGACACCGCTGTCGAAATTGTAAGGAAAGTTAACAGTTTTTTGCCGATCGATCTCTTCTGATAATTGATAATTAGTAATTAATAATTGATAATTGGTAATTTCCACCCAAATTATAAAACAAAATTAGGCAGCACGAATTACGAAAAAACCATCAAAAAAAAATAGCAATTATTCTGGTGCTTGTGGGGCACCCGAATAATCGCATATTCTCCCAATTTATCCCCACACACGATCGAACAATTTACCGCGTCAACCCTAAGTCAAGAACCAATTAGGGTCATAGCCGCGCGGGATTTGGCTCAAAGCAGTCCAAGTGTCTTGATTGACAATCCCATTGGCCTCAATCCCAAAGCTTTTTTGAAATGCGCGAACAGCTTTATCCGTCAAAGTAGCAAAGTCGCCGTCAACTTTACCGCCATAATGCTGGGAAGTTTTGAGAACTTCCTGAACAGTAGCGACTGCTTCCCCATAACTGCCGAATTTTAGTATCGGCATATTAACTGGAGCTCCAGTATAAAGCGCCTGCCAAGTCAGCGGCCCGACAATGCCGTCCGGCGACAAGAAAACCCGAAACTGAAACAGTTTCACAGAAAACTCAACTGCTTTGTTAAAAATTCCTTTAGCAGGATGCCGATAAAGTTGCAACTTGGTTAGCAGTTGTTCGAGTTCCAATACCGCTTTACCTTGAGAACCTAATTGTAGCTGCGGCTTTTTGGCCATAGGTTGAGTAGATTTCATCTGGATTGTAGGTGACATAATCGATTTTTCTAACCTCTAGGTTTGAGTATTCTTCTGGAAAAAAACTTTTTCCGGGCGAAACATTTGCATTCAAAAAATTTCACGAATCAACACTGGCGTCGGCAGTGCCTCAACAGATTCGAGCTACTTTTACCATCTCGCGACTTGTGAACAGGAGAGTTATACCATTTTAGATTTTAGATTTTATATTTTAGATTTGGCATGACTGATTACTATGGGGGTTTGCAGCTTACCTACAGTTTGATTCTTATTGTAAACTGGTATTAATTTTGGGCAGCATCCCTAGGTATTCCGTCGCCAAACCGGGTTTAAGACGGCAAGCGCATCCTGAATCTGTTTTGATACTTTCGATATTAAAGGTGAACACCGCGTGGTCACATCTCCTTTAAGGCTGATCTCACAGGGTGAGGATTGAGGCCGATCTCCTTGACCTTTGCATCAGAATTATTCATCTCTCTCTTCTCTTTCTCTGCGAGCTCTGCGTTCTCTGTGGTTAAATCCTTCCGATGCCATCGGCATTAATATTAGTCGTTAAGTCCGACAGGGGTTGAAACAAGAGCCTCATAGCTCAAGTCGTCTCAAGACGACTGTAGATTAGTATTTGATATCAAGTCCGGCGTAAATAGCCCCTCATATCAAATTTGTTAGCAGCAGATTTGATATCATGCCAGCGCAGCCGGATTTGATATCACTCGATCGCTACTTGCGCGCTCAGACGCCCACCAACCCGGTTTTTTACAGTATATTCCATGTAAATTTAGTACGGAGAAACCGGGTTTCGAGCAACAGAATCAGTAATCATGCGAGAACTGTAAAGAAACCCGGTTTCTGGGGTATACCTCATAAACCTTGAATACGCTGTATCAATTTAGTCTAAACAATCGGAATAGTAAAGTGAAATTCACTTCCTCGGTCTTTTCCTGCGGAATCTACCCAAATTTTACCGCCCCAGCCGGCAACAATCTGTTTGCAAATTGCCAATCCCAAACCGGTACCGCCGGCGCTGCGGCGCAAAGCTCCTTCTTCTTGATAAAATCGATCGAACACTACTTTTAAACTGTTCGCCTCGATTCCCCTCCCCGTATCGGCTACGAGCACTTCCACCATCCGAGAACCGTTGCATTTCGCTCTTATGGTGACGCTTCCTTGAGGTGTGGTGAATTTGCAAGCGTTGTCTAGCAGTTTGGAGAGCACCTCCACCAACCACTCTCCGTCAGCTTGCACTAAAGGCAATTCTGCGGACACTTCGGCGATAATTTCCGGTAACTGTCGATCGAGTCCGCCCCCCGATCGCACGCTGCTAAGGGCTAAATCCACGCATTCTTGCAGCGTCAGCGATTCTACATTCCATTGGACTCGCCCGCTTTCTAAGTGAGAAAGAGTTAAGAAATCCTGCACGAGTTTCCGCATTCTATCGGCATCACCAAGGGCAGTTTCTAACATGATTTGCCGCAATTCTGGGGGCATATCTGGTTCGGAGTTCAAACTTTCCAAACACACTTGAATCGTAGAAAGTGGGGTGCGGAGTTCGTGTCCGGTGATGGCAATTAGATTGCTGCGAGTGCGGTCTAATGCTTCTAATTGTTGGTTGAGTTCTTCTAAATGAGCGTAGGTTTCTGCTTGAATTAAGGCTGCTCCAAGTTGGGTGGCGATCGCCTCTACTAAAGCAATTTCGTCTTCTTCCCAAGCCAAAGTCGAGCGGCACTGGTGCATTTCCACCATGCCCAAAACCCGCCCCTGATAAAGCACTGGCACCATTAACCAAGAGACAATTTGCCAATTTTTTACAATTTTTTCCAGGAATTTTGTATTGACAATCAGTGGGTGTTGTGCTGTGTCTTGGATGTAAACTCGCTCTTGCCGCGCCACCGCGTCGCTCCATATTTGATTTTCCTGCAACAGCCAAGTCTGATCCAGCATGGAACTAGCGCCCGGCCCCAAAAACTCGCGATCGATTTTGACCGCCACATCTGTTGCCTTGCACCGATAAATCAAACATCGGCTTGCCGAGAGGGCAGTGCCGAGTTCTTGGACTGCGACTTCGACGATTTCTTGCGGGTTGAGAGACTGCCGCATTGCCGTGGTAATTAAGTTTACCAGGCGTTCTTTGCGTTCCTGAGCGGCGATCGCGCTGTATGCTTTGAGCAGTTTGTGCTGGCCTGCTTGCAAGTAGGTTACTAAGCGTTCGGTAAAAGCATCGCTCAATTTTGGATTGGGAATTTTTGAGTTTTTTCTCGTACTTATTTCGGGTTTGGCGGCTTTGGAAGTGGCGGATTTCCTCGTTTTTTTCGGTGTTTTGAGTTTGTAAGTCGTTCGCGCTCGATCGATCTTTTCTGCCAATTCCGGGCGATATTTGACAATTCTATCGAGCAACAATGCGGCCGCTTTGGAGCTTACCTCGCGATCGAACGTCCAAATTCCTTCAAATCTGCGAGCTTGATCCATCAACAGTGGCCCGCGATCGTCCTGGTTGTCGATCGGCACAATTTTTTCTTGACAAATCAGGCAAGTTGAGTAGTGTTGCCCCAGTACCACTAAATGCCACTCTTTACTCAATCCGTCCTCCGGTTCAAACGCCACAGTTTCGTGACACTCCGAGGAATTTTTAAAGTCAGTTTCCGGTGCAGCCAGCACGTATACCTGAGAGGAGCGTGAGGCAATTCGCCGGTAGCGGTGAGCTTCCTGGCGGTAGAAGCGCTCTCGCTGAAAGCTGGCAATGACTAGCGGTTCGTCGTCGGAACCCGCCAAAACTAAGTCTTCCATCGCGTGAGACAAGGCTGTCATGGAAGATTTGAAATAAATTTGTGCCCGCAGTTGGGGCAAAGCTTGCAGAAGTTCTGCCAGTAGCGAAATAGGGACGATCATCTAGCCTTAAACGTGCATTTTTGCCGATGACAAAACAGGATCGATAGGAGGTTTAGAGCGCTCCTTCTTCAGTATCTGATAGATTTACAGCACTTGGTAAGTAAAGTACAAAAAAATTGGTTTCGCTCTCCTGGGGTACCCCGGTGTTCGCCCAAATTCGCTCCGCCGTGCCCGCCCCGATTCCTAGTTTCCCTGTACTTGAGTGTCAAACTATCCTCGCTCTCTTGGATATCAGTGCCATAATTATCGCTTTTTGGCGATCGATCTTGTTAATCGGTAATTAAACTTTAAAAAAGCGCAAATAATTAGCCATTAGTTAAAAACTAACGACCAATTATTTTGACGACTGATCCCAAGAAACCCGGTTTTTACCCACCATCTATGAATAAACCGGGCTTCGGACACCTAGCGTGTAAGTCCTATATTTTTTTGAGGCATCGCGCCTAAGTATAAATGCTGCGGCTGTGGTTGTATCAGGCTAGTTCGCCCCCTTCGTCGCTGCCGCCCGGAGATGATTTGTAGAGAGCATCTAATTGTTCGCGGGCGTCTTGGACAGTCAGCGAACGCATCACTAAAAGCGGCTCATTGACTATGTTTCCGTATTCATCTAAAAGTTCTGGATGCGGTACCGGTTGAGAGCGAGGATAGGATGGGTAGGGATTATTTGCCCTGAACTGTTGAGGGCGCTGGGACTCCATACCAACGGTGACTAGACTGCGGATTAAGTTACCGACCGCCAGAAAGGCAAGAACGGTAAAAGCTAAAATATAAAGCAGGTGCAACATTATCTTCTCCTCCGGGCTAAACAGCCACACAGCAATTTACAAAAGTGTTTCAGCAAGTAATAACTTATTAACTGGAAATCTGTTTGAGGTTGTCAAGTGGGCCGCCACATTTCCCAAGGTTGGGGATTTGACTGCAAATTTAACTTGAACTCGCTTCCTTATTTTCCAGGGGGAGCTGACTGCCATGAGCGAAAGCGTGCCGATACTTGCCAGCATTCGGCGAGCAGTCTGTGCCACGGCATCAGTGCTGCTGTTTCAATCCCAACTTGACCTCCGGTTGCTTGAAATAGAGCTTTAGCTGCGCCTACTTCTTGCTGAGCCTGTTTGACTCGCGCCAGCAAGTCAGATTGATCTTCGTCGCCCAGAAAGGGAATTTCCTCAGTTTCTAAGAGCTTTGCCGATCGATCGAACCAGTAATTGAAATCCTCTAACAGCGGTTCCAGTAACGCTTTGAGCAATTCTGGCTCGGGCAAGTTGGAATTAAGCATGGATCAAAATTGGGTTATTTATCTATTATAGTCTTAGACGGTCTTTACAAATTGTAACATATTTCTAACAAAAATTTAATAATTTAACAACAATTAGCAGGTGGGTGTGAATAAATTAAACTATGCCAGCAGCGATTTTTGAGTCGAAATCCCCAAATTCTGCCAAATTAGGAATGAGAATTAAATAACTTGCATTTTTTGTAGGTTGGGTTTCGTTCCTCAACCCAACCTACGGAAGTTATTTAATTCGCGATCCTTAGTTCGCGAGCTCACGGTTGCTGAGAAAACAGGTTTTTTCATAGCAAGACGGGTGACAGCCCACCAAAATAGTAAAAAATCCGGTTTCTGAGAGTCGCAGTGCGGGACGCACTAAACGTTGCCACCATCAGGGCTGTTGCTGTAATTTCCCGGAGTGTCCCCCAACCTGAAGTCGGCGCTTACTGCCCCAATCTGAGTAATATAGAAGCAACTGCAACTAAATTAATTGCTAATTCAGCCGATGTCTAGCCCAGAATCCATGTCCCCTCCAGAAGAGTCCGTTAAGATTGAGTTGCCCCGCACGAGTGAGTCGGAGTCACTAAAAAAAATTCGCCACACCACCTCCCACGTTATGGCGATGGCGGTGCAGAAGTTATTTCCCAAGGCGCAAGTGACCATTGGCCCTTGGATTGAAAACGGTTTCTATTATGACTTTGACACTCCCGAACCTTTTACGGAACAGGATTTAAAAGCCATTAAAAAAGAGATGATCAAAATCATCAACCGTAAATTGCCTGTAATTCGCGAAGAAGTCAGCCGCGAGGAAGCGGAACGCAGAATTAAGGAGATTAATGAACCTTACAAATTAGAAATTTTAGAAGGGTTGATCGAACCGATTACTCTTTACCATTTGGGCGAGGAATGGTGGGATTTGTGCGCCGGGCCTCACTTGGATAATACCAGTGAGTTGAATCCAAAGGCGATCGAGCTAGAAAGCCTAGCAGGCGCTTACTGGCGCGGCGACGAAACCAAAGCTCAGTTACAGCGAATTTACGGCACTGCTTGGGAATCTCCCGAACAATTAGCAGCATACAAACACCGCAAAGAAGAAGCATTAAGGCGCGATCACCGCAAATTAGGCAAAGAATTAGGCTTGTTTATCTTTGCCGATCCGGTGGGGCCAGGTTTGCCTTTGTGGACGCCGAAAGGCACTGTTTTGAGAAGTATTTTAGAAGATTACTTGAAACAAGAACAAATCAAGCGCGGCTATTTGCAAGTGGTGACTCCGCACATCGCTAGAGTCGATTTGTTCAAAATTTCTGGACACTGGCAGAAATACAAAGAAGATATGTTTCCGCTGATGGCGGAGGATGAGGAAGCGGCAGCAAACGAACAGGGTTTTGTGATGAAACCCATGAATTGCCCTTTTCACATTCAAATTTACAAAAGTGAATTACGTTCCTATCGAGAATTGCCGATGCGCTTAGCGGAATTCGGCACAGTTTACCGCTACGAACAATCGGGAGAATTGGGCGGTTTAACGCGGGTGCGCGGCTTTACGGTGGATGATTCCCACTTATTTGTCACGCCGGAACAGTTGGATGCTGAATTCTTGAATGTGGTGGATTTGATTCTGTCAGTCTTCAAGAGTCTGCAACTGAAAAACTTTAAGGCGCGTTTGAGTTTCCGCGATCCGAACAATTTAGAGAAATACATCGGTTCCGATGAAGCTTGGGAAAAGGCTCAAGGTGCAATCCGCCGCGCGGTGGAAACTTTGGGAATGAATTATTTTGAGGGAATTGGGGAAGCGGCTTTTTACGGGCCGAAACTCGATTTCATTTTCCAAGATGTCTTGGATAGAGAATGGCAATTAGGAACTGTTCAGGTAGATTACAATTTGCCCGAACGTTTTGATTTGGAATACGTTGCTGAAGACGGCATTCGCAAGCGTCCGGTGATGATTCACCGCGCTCCTTTCGGTTCTTTGGAACGTTTGATCGGGATTTTGATCGAGCAGTATGCGGGGGATTTTCCGCTGTGGTTAGCGCCGATTCAGGTGCGGTTGTTGCCTGTCAGCGCTGAGTTTTTGCCGTTTGCGAAGGAAGTGGCGGCGAAGATGAAGGCGTTAAATATTCGCGCTGAAGCTGATGAGGATAGCGAGCGTTTGGGCAAGTTGATTCGCAATGCTGAGAAGGATAAAATTCCGGTGATGGGTGTTGTGGGTGCGAAGGAAGTTGAGGCGAATAGTTTGAATATTCGGACGCGGGCTTCTGGGGAGTTGGGGGCGATTTCGGTTGATGAAGTGATTGGAAGGTTGCAGGCTGCTATTAGCAGTTACGGCGATTTTTAGGGAATTTTAATCGCAGATGCACGCGGATTAACGCAGATGATAGTTTGATATTGTCTGCGTTTTTCTAATCGATCGGCTAAAATCATATAATTAGGTAAATTAACAGGAGTTAAATTAATGGCTAATCCGTTTCCAGGGCAGGGTAAACGCATCTAAATTAAGTTGACAGAAAATCATATTTGTGCATGATTTGTTTTTTATAAAACAATTCTTAA